>CAZCNT010000001.1:0-59515 GCA_964500695.1 uncultured Gammaproteobacteria bacterium
AGGTTCTTCCTGCCTTTGGTATCAAAAACCAAAACTGGGCAACTTTCAATAATTTTACCGGCCTCAAAATTTTTCAATGCAAAGACACCCCTGCCTTTTTTACCTGTTCTTTTGATCTCAACATGGTATTGCATAATGGGATTATATCAGGAAGAGGTGTTGCCGGGGAGTCTTGTTCAATTTCTTGAATTTTGACTCCCCGTCAGTTCAATCCCAATCAATATAGAATCTATTCTTGCCCCATTCTTTCAGACGATGTGGCCAGTTTGGAATGTAATCTTCGATTCCAAGAAATATAGTTCCCAAGCCAATTATCCTTGTTATCCACCAGGCAGGGTCAATTGCCAGGAAGATCATTAACATCGCCCAGATCAGGAATACGCTGTAAAAGATTGAAAAATCGTGGAAATCCGCTTGATTTGTAAATACCAAATAGTGGAGCACACCAAACATTACTAAAATTACCAGGGTGTTTATGACCGTATAGTAACTCACATAAAGTGGCAACCCATCTATCATTTGGTACATTTCTCTTTTTTGAAAGAGGATTCCAAAAAGCGACGTTCCCAGGAAAACGAAAAACCAAACTTTTAGCAATATATTCCCTAACAGATATTTTGCACTCATGTCACTCTCCTTTTTAATGAACACTAATTTGGATTTGAACTTTGTGGGGATTATAACACACCGCTAGCAGCTTTCATAAACTCCACCACAATTACATTGATAGCCTTTGAAGATAACTTTATTTATCGCTTTTCCGCATTTTCTGCAATTTCGTTAGCGATTTTAAGTGAGTAGTCGTAGTCAATATCAAACAAAAGGGTGCCGTTAAGAAGTGCTTTTTGTCCATCAAGGCTACTCGATTCATAGATAACAACCTTGGTTTGAAGTTTTTTTGGCGGGAGTTTTTACGGTTACGAAACTTTCCATAATGACTATATAACATTCTCCCGCCTAAACGGCGAGCCACAGTTCCTAAAGAATACTGATATAATAGCCCCAAATGAACATCTCGCAAAGTATTGAAATTCGGGAAAAAGTGATTGATGTAATCCGGTCTTTTTTCAAAAATAAGGGGTTTCGAGAAGTTTTTACTCCAATTTTGGTTCCGGTTCCTTCAATTGAACCCAATTTAGAGGTATTTGAAACCCTCCTTCGCTCTCCGAGCTACGGAAGGGCAAGCCCAGGAAAAAAGAGGAGAGCCTTTTTAATAATGAGCCCGGAGTTTTCTATAAAGAAACTTCTTGCTGTGGGAGTCGGGAACTGTTTTGAAATAACCAAATGTTTCAGGAACGAAGAGGAAGTTTCAAGGCTTCATTCTCCGGAATTTACAATGCTTGAGTGGTACAGGGTGGGGGCCAATTATTTAGACGTAATGAAAGACTTTGAGAATTTATTTCTTAAAATAGTCGGTAGAAACAAAATGACGTATCAGGGCAAGGCTTATGACTTGAGTTTGCCATGGCCCAGAATAAGCGTGGCCGAGGCTTTTCAAAAGTTTGCACACAAAGATGTTCTAAAAGTGAAAGACGAAGATTTTTACAAGATATTTTTTAATGAAATCGAGCCCAAGTTGACAAGAAGCAATAAGCCCTTTTTTATTTATGATTATCCGGTTTCCCAGGCGTCTCTATCACGGCCCAAAAAGGAAGATCCGCGTTTTGCTGAAAGATTTGAAGTTTTTTTGGCGGGAATTGAGCTTGGGAATTGCTTTTCGGAGTTAATTGATTGGCGGGAACAAAAAAGAAGATTCGAAGCAGAAAGAGCAGAGCGTAAAAGATTCGGAAGGACAGTATATTCAATTGACGAGGATTTAATTAAGGCTTTAAAATTCGGATTACCGGAGGTGTCGGGGATTGCTGTTGGGGTGGATAGATTGATAATGCTGGCCACCAACGCCCCTGAGATTTCTGATACAATAGTCCTCCCGGCTCAAGAAATTTTTAAGATATGATTTCGGTTAACGCAGGCAATATTACAAAAGGAATGTACCTTATTTTTAAGGGCAAGCCTCATTTTGTAACAAAGGCTGACTTCATGTCTCCGGGTAAGGGCGCAGCCGTAATGAGAGTTAAATATAAAAGTGTTGACACCGGCGCGGCAATTGAGTTTACCTATAAAACCAACGAACAGGTGGAAGTCGCCGATATTGAAAAGCGCGAAATGGAGTTTTCGTATCGGGACGGGGCTGAGATGGTTTTTATGAACCCCAAGAATTACGACCAAGTAAGCGTTCCGTTTACTTTGGTAGAGGACAAAATTGGATTTTTTTTGGGGAATATAAAGTGCTGGGTGATGTTTTTCGATGGCCTGGCCATCGGGGTGGCTCTGCCATCAAGCGTAATTCTTAAAGTTGTTGAATCTCCAAACGAAGTTGCGGGCAATAGGATTAATGCTCCGAAAAAGACAGTAAAACTTGAGACCGGAATGGAAGTTCAGGTCCCGATTTTTATAAAAAAGGGAGAAAAAGTAATGATTGATACAGAAACCAAAGAATACTTAGGAAGAGTAAAGTAAACGGATGATGATTTAGCAGCCTTCGTAAACTCCTCCGCATCCACACCGATAACCTTTAAAAATGGTTTTGTTTATTTCCTTTCCACATCTACCGCAGTTTTTGACAAACTTCCCCTCAAGTATTTGGGAATGGAGGCTCAAAACATCCGAAGCGAGCCCCGGAGGGCAACTGCCCGGATTATTACCCATGTTCTGTTCGGATTTTCCCGCTAAAACCCACTCGATGGCTCTTTGGGTAATGGCAATATCTTCTCCGTTTTCTAATATTGACCATTGCCGCGGGTCATTAATAATATTGGTAATAATTCCTAGCCAAACATCTTGATTCATATTAAATGCGGCAAATATTGTATTTGATCTGACTTCCTCAGGATCGGTAAAACGTGACATGTTTCCGAAAGCCCTCGTAATTTCGTTGGCGATTCTAAGTGAATCGGAATAATTAATATCAAAAAGGAGCGTGCGATTAAGTAGTGACTTTTGTCCATCAAGTTCACTTATTTCATAAACGACAAGTTTAGTTTGTCCGGTCCGAAGCTCGTGGGGCGGACTTAGCCAGAAGGCTAAACCTTCAGGACTGTCCACTGCCCAGTTTTGTGCCTGGTCAAAAGCGGCAAACTCCCTTTGGCCAATTAAGGATACCTTTTCCATGGAGTTTTCTACTGGTTTTCCCGTAAAGGGTGAAACTAGTTTTCGGCCATAGAGAAGAAAAGAGTATCGGTCCGGTTCCTGACGGCTTTCAATGACCTCTGAAGCTCTCTCTGCAATTATTTGTTCTGCGTATGACATATTCCTGCTCGGGTTTCTTAGGCTCTGGATATAACAGTAGCGGCACTTCTACGGAATTCCACCGTATTTCACCAACGGATTAATTTACTTTGCGTCAAGGTTCCCGTCAAGTGGTAAAAGGGAAATTGGTTTGGTTGGCTTCTACCCAGTGGTTACTGGTCGCCTTAGTTTTAGCAGGTTTTGGGGTTTATTTGAAAGTTGATTAAGACTGGTCCCAGTTAGATAATGCTGCGGCATATCTAACGGGAAGCCGTTGGATGCTATGCTATCCAAACGGTTCGGGAAAAGAGCGGTAAATATGCGGAAATTTACTCACACCAAATTTGACAAACAAAACCCAAAGTGGTATCTTACGCCCTAGATAAGCAGAGCTTGAAATATCTGTTTATATTTTAAAGGTATATTATGAAAACAAGAGACGTCGTAACCGGTTTTATTGTCCTTACGGTTCTTATCGCTGGGGTTTTGTGGTTTAGAAACTTGAAAAACAGAAAGACGGTATCCATTCCCACTCCTACCCCCATTTCTATAATTGAAAAGAAAGTTACCCAGAAATTCGGGGGTTTAAAAATTCCCGCCAATGCAGATAAGGCGGACTTGAAGGATGTTTCCGGAGGTGTTGGCCTTGGAGAGGCGGTCAGAACCTATCAAAACGGTAAATTTAGTTTGACCATCCTCGCCGGTCTTCCGGATCCAAAGACGGGTTATTTTTATCAGGGCTGGATAGTCAATGGGACAACTTATCTTTCGCTTGGAAAATTAAGAGTTGCAAAGGGCGGATATTTGGTTGATTTTAGATCTACCACGAATTACTCGAACATTAAAAACGTAGTTGTCACCTTGGAGAAAGTTTTTAACAACACTCCCGAAACCCGCATTCTTGAAGGGTCCTTCTAATTCTTCTCTAATCATCGTTGCGATGGTTATACAAGCTCGCAAAGCGCCCAAAAACGAACAGTTTGTGAGATTTTGGAATAGCTTCTATAATAGTCTTAGTGCAAAGTGTTCACGTATGACGATTGTTATTTATTCCACAACGACCTGTCCTTATTGCAAGATGCTTAAGGATTATCTAAAGGAGAAGAATCTTACCTATACGGAGAAATTGGTCGATACTGATGAGACTGCTAAGAACGAGATGGTGGCATCTTCCGGCGGTTTTTTGGGCGTTCCTTTTGTTGTAATTACCAAAGACGACGGTAATAAAGAAACGGTAATTGGGTTTGATAAGGGCAAAATTAATTTTGTTTTGGGAATTCAATAATGATTTTCGTCAATTATAAGACATATGAAGAAGGGACCGGGCAAAAAGCGGTTGTTCTAACAAAAATTTTGGAAGAAGTTGCTCACGAGACTCAGGTTAAAATCATCCCCGTTGTTCAAATAATAGATGCCGAAAGTATTTTGGCCGCAACTACTTTGGAGGTTTGGATTCAACATGTGGACCCGGTGAGTTATGGAGCGCACACCGGCTGGACGCTGCCTGAAGAGGCCGCAAGGGTCGGAATTTCCGGAGTATTTTTGAATCACTCGGAGCATAAGTTTGACAATTTTGAAAACCTTAGCGTCGCTAACGAAAAAGCGAAGTCTGCAAATCTAAAAACTTTGATTTTTGCCGGTGACCTGGAAGAACTTAAAAAGGTTTGTGACTTGAATCCAACTTATGTCTCATACGAACCACCTGAATTTATCGGTTCGGTAACAACCTCGGTTGCGGAAGCCAAACCAGAAATTGTTTCCCAGGCTGCCGGAATCGCTAGGAGTTTTGGATTGCCTCTTATAGTTGGGGCCGGAATACATTCGATGGATGATGTCAGAAAAAGTCTGGAGCTCGGAGCGGTTGGAGTTGCCGTGGCAACCGATATCGTCAAGGCGGAAGATCCCAAAAAAGAACTCTTAGACTTAACGGAGGGGTTCAAATGATATTTATCGGAGCAGACCATCCCACTTCGCCAAGGCTTCGCGGGACAAGTCGTGGTAATATTGTTTTATGAAGATCTTTTTGGGTTCGGATCATCGTGGATTTTTGCTTAAGGAAAAAATTGCCAAATGGCTTTATGAGATGAAGCGTGAGTTTCAGGATCTTGGAGCAGACAGTCTTAATTCTCATGATGATTATACAAAGTACGCCGAAGAGGTGGCCTCACTTGTTGCCAAAACCGAAGGATCCCGTGGGGTGCTTCTTTGCGGGAGCGGGGTAGGAGTGGAAGTTTTGGCCAACAAATATGATGGAATACGGGCTTCGATAGGGAAGAGTGTTTTGCAGGTTAAAGCGGGAAGGAATGATGACAACATAAATATTTTGGTGATCGCCGCCGATTTTACGAGTGAAAAAGAAGCAAAAGCGATGTTGATAGCATTTTTGGAAACTAAATTTTCCGGCAAAGCCAGATACGAAAAAAGATTGGAAGAAATAGAGAGAATAGAAGCAAATAATTAGCTACTTAATTACAGGTACTTCAGGTTTGGCCTCGAATTCTCCAGTTACACAAGGAGAATCTGCCCAAGCTATATTGCGCGCAGAGCAAGTTCTTCTAACTGGTAACACTTCTTCACCCGTGGCAACATCTGTAGCCATTGGAATTGGAGCATCAACTTCTTCAGTGAGCAGACAGTTTCCACAAACCCGAATAGCTTCTAACATGGGGCGAGTATAGCCAGTGTGTGTGGAAGTCAATACTGGGCTTGACAAAATACTTATCATATAGTAATATGCTTGTTATATGATAACAATTCCCAATATGGTTAAGGTGGCCGATATTCAGAGGAGATATAGGTATCTTGTTGAAGAAATGAAAAAAGCCAAAAAACCTGTGGTTATTTTGAATAACGGCACTCCCGATGCGGTGGTGATGGATGTTGCGACATATAATACTTTTGTAGAAAGGCTGAATGAATTTGAGGAAAATTATCTTTTGGCAGTTGCCGATGAGGGTATAAAAGAGTTCGAAAAAGGAAAAACCATCCCACTTAAGAAGAATCAAAAGCTTCTGGATTTGATACAATAGTTTAAATGGACATTGAGTTGTCTTCTAATTTTTTGAAAAAGGCGAAGAGACTTTCAAAAGAAGAAAAGGTTTTATTGTCTGATAGAATTGAGATTTTCCGAGACAATGTAAACGATTCTAGGTTGAAAATACACCCTTTGACGGGAAAATTAAAAGGTCTTTTGTCTTTTTCTTTAAATTATTCAAAAAGAGTTACCTTTGTATACTTGGAAAAAGAAAAAGTTTTGTTTATTGACGTTGGGAGTCATGATCAAGTTTATAAGTAAATATGATTCTGCCCAAAATAACGGATTTAGACGTAATCGGTAAAAGGGTTTTGCTTCGACTTGACCTTGATTGCAATCCCGACCCAAACGATTTAAGAATTAAGGCTTCCGAGGAAACTCTCAATTATTTAAAAGAAAGAGGTGCAAGAATAATAATTTTGGCGCATAGAGGCCGTCCCGCCTCCGCAGATGCTTCGGCGAGACAAGCCCTGAGTTTACTTCCATTTCAACCAATTTTTGACAAATGGGGAGCAAAAGTAGAAGAAAACTTGAGATTTGACCAGGGTGAAGAATCTAACGATCCTGAATTTGCAAAAAAACTGGCATCAATGGGCGATTGCTACGTAAACGAAACCTTTGGTTCAAGCCATCGTGAACACGCTTCAATAGTAGGGTTACCAAAATTACTTCCACACGCAGCCGGCCTTCATTTTGTCAAAGAAATAGAAAATTTAAGCAAGGTGATCGAGAGCCCGGAACACCCCGTACTAATAATCATTAGTGGAATTAAAAAAGATAAATTGGAAATGATTGAACCTCTGAGTAATGTTTTTGACAAGGTTCTGGTTGGAGGCCGTTTACCTGAATTTTTGGGGGATGCTTCTTTGGAAAGCGTTAGGCTTCAAGGGGAAAATAAGAAAGTAATTGTGGGGAATCTTAATATGGATAAAGAAGACATAACCCTGAACACCATCGAGAGATTTGAGAAAGAGATAGAGAAGGCAAGAACAATCGTCCTAGCAGGTGTTTTAGGAAAATATGAGGATAGTGGCCATAGGCAGGGGACTGAGAGAATATTCAAAGCTGTGGCAGAATCGCCCGCTTTTAAAATAGTTGGTGGTGGAGATAGTTTGCAAGTAGTAAGCAGTTTAAATCTAAGCCAAAGTTTTGATTGGATTAGCGTTGGTGGCGGTGCAATGCTGGAGTTTTTAACAAAAAAAACTTTACCGGGGATCGAAGCCTTGTTGTAATGAAATAAAAAGTGGTAATGTTAAATATAGGGCCCGCCTGATTTTCGCATTTGGCTTTTTGGAACTATTCGTTCACGCCTCATGCCAAAATTTGTCGGCGGGTAAAGAGGAGGTGAGAAAGATGAAGTTAAAGACAATTTCAAAATGGTTAGTGATAATTGGAGCTTTGGAAGTGGGTTTCATGAGCGTTTTTAGTTTTGATTTGGTGGGGGCTCTGTTTGGCAGTTGGCCAATGCTTGTTGCCATTATTTATGCATTGGTTGGTTTTGCCGGCCTTTGGGGAGCCTACGCCATGCTAATGAATAAGAAGAAGTAATGGTTTAACCCCAGTGGGTTCTGGTTGTTTGTTTGTACAAATTTTCCAGCTTTTGTATTGACGAAAGCAGACTGTTTTCTTTTGCAGTTTTGCGGCTATTTTTACCCAACTTAAGTCTTAATTTGTTATCCGAAAGAATTTTAACTATTTTTGTGCTCATGGCGTTAGAATTTGATGGTGAAACAAGGTAGCCGTTAACATCATTAATAACCATTTCGGCAACTCCGGCTCTTTTTACACCGACGACAGGGAGGCCGCAAGACATCGCTTCTAAAAGTGTTAAGGGTTGGACCTCCATCGCCGATCCTGTAGCAAAAACATCACACCCTTTGTAATAATTAACAAGTTTCTCTCTGTCTATCGAGCCGTGGAATACAATTTGATTCGATAGCTTGAGTTTGTCCACTAAATTTTTTAGAGATTTTAGTACTGGGCCGTCGCCGACAATCTCCATTTTGGCGTCTGAGATTCTTCTCACCACTTTAGCGAATGCCTTTATTACCATATCAACATTTTTTTCGTGGCTCAGTCTGCCCACATACAATATCTTGAGGTTCGTTTTGGCTCTGACTTTGGCCTTAAATTTATTTGTGTCAATTCCGTTGGACACGACAACAATCTTACCTTTGTGATTATGAATAAGTAACTGACGCATGATTGTCTTTGCTGGCGAGATAATCACGTCGCAGTCATCAAAAAATTCACCACTTATTTTCCAGATCGCATTTTTAAATAAATCTTTTTCGGTTTCATCTGTCTTAAAAAATTTATAGATAATATTAAAAGGAGGGAGCGGGGGGAGTACTTCGGACCATAATGTGTGATAAGTGGTAACAAGCGGCTTCTTTAAAAACCTTGCAAGGAGAATAGCCGAGATGCCAATTGGTCCGGGTGTATGAAAATGAATTATATCGGGATTAAATTTTTTAATGGATTTATATATTGTATAAATATTAGGGAAAGAAATACGGGTACCTTTGTAAGTGGGAAGAGGAATAGAAGGATATCGTTCAATCATTACCCCATTTAGTTTTTCATTTTTATTTCTTTCGGGATAGGATGGGGCATAAATTCTAATTTTGTTACCGCGCGCCGAAAGAAGTTTGGAGTGTTCAGAGACTGTGTAGGTGATTCCATCAATTCTGGGTAGAAATGTGTCCGTAAAATAAGCGATTCTCATAGATATTAGTCGCATTGTAACATCCATCATGCACAAAATAAGCTTTACCTGATTGGCAAGCGCTGATAGAATAATATTAATGCTCACATGGTTAAAGTAGGAATTAATGGGTTTGGACGAATCGGCCGGATTGCTTTTAGAATAGGACTTCTAAAACATTCCGACGAACTTCAATTTGGCGCCATAAACACCTCCGGGAGCATGAATACAGCTGGTTGGGCACATCTGACGAATTATGACACGATGTATAGAAGATTTGAGTATCAAGTGATGAGTGATGAGTCAAAAAAACCGGAGGAAGCGACAGATGAGGATCCGCAGATAGGAAACTTGATGGTTCCAGAGAGAAATATTAAAGTTCCGATTTTGGCACAAAGAGATCCGGCAAAGATCCCTTGGGGAAAATACGGAGTTGATGTGGTAATCGAATCGACAGGTGTTTTTACAGATGAAGAAGGAGCCAAGAAACATGCAGTTGGGGGAGCGAAGCGCGTTGTAATTTCGGCACCTGCCAAGGGGGGCAATGTAGAAACGCATATTATTGGAGTAAATGAGATTAAAGGAAGTCCTGAGGTGATTTCAAATTCCTCCTGTACGACAAATTCAGTTGCTCCGGTTGCCGCGATAATGTTGGCAAAATTTGGCATTGAAAAAGCCATGATGACAACTATTCATGGTTATACAGATGACCAAAATTTACAGGATGGAAGCCATAAAGATTTGCGACGTGCAAGAGCAGCCGCTATGAATATTGTTCCAACTTCAACAGGCGCCGCAATTTCGACAACGGAAACAATACCTGAACTTAAAGGAATCTTTGACGGCACGGCTTTAAGGGTTCCTGTTGCCACAGGTTCTATAACTGATTTTACTTTTATTGTAAAGAAAGAAGTAACAAAAGAAGACGTAAATAACACCTTTAAAGAAGCAGTAAAAAACCCCATATACAAGGGAGTACTCGCTATTAATGAGCAAGATATTGTATCTAGTGATATCATAGGAAGAAGTGAGTCTGCAATTGTTGATCTACCTTTAACGCAAGTTGTTGCGGGAAATATGGTTAAAGTTTTTGCTTGGTATGATAACGAATGGGGGTATGCTAATCGTTTGGTCGAGCAAGTTATCCGAGTGGGCAGGACGTTGGAAAACAATAGTGCACCTACTGATCCAATATCATTGTCATTCAAATCCTAAATTCAAAACACTAAATTCTAATTAAATTCGAATTTCAAAATTACAATTATAAATTTTTTTAGAGTTTAGAAATTAGAGTTTAGAGTTTTAAATAATATGGACGAAAAAACAAAATACGCAGGGAAACATATTATAAAAAATATAGCTTTTTTTGGAGATGCTGATATTTCGGAAACAGATGAGACTTATAAAGCGGCATTTGATGTTGCTGAGGTGTTGGCGTTAGAAGGTTACGTAGTAGTTGACGGCGGGGGACCGGGAGTAATGGAAGCAGCTACAAGCGGTGCTGAAAAAGGCGGAGGAAAAACAATAAGTGTGACTTTTGATCCGGTGAATGCTCCCGGATTTGAGGGGAAATATGTAGGAAACGTAACAGATGAGGAAATAGTGACTACTAATTATCTCGAGCGAATGTTTAAGCTGATGGAGCATGGCGACATGTTTATTATTTTTAAAGGCGGAAGCGGCACGATTTCCGAATTTGGCGCAGCCTGGGTACTGGCCAAACTTTATTACGGACACCATAAGCCATTTATTTTATTTGGGGATTTTTGGGTGGAGATAATTGACGCATTCAGGAAAAATATGAATATAGATTCTAATGAATACAGTGTTTTTGAGATATGCAGAAGTAAAAATGACGTTTTGGCAACCATTCATAAATTCGAGGGCAGAATAAATGCCCGAAATCACGAAGATGATAGTAAAAACGATGAGTATGACAAAGCATTTACTAAATAAGCAAATCTGCAAATAATCAAATGGGATGAAGAGAACAACAGAAGAACTAAAAAAAATTGCGCTTCAGGTTAGAAAAGATATTATTGAAATGATTTATAAGGCCGGAAGCGGGCATCCCGGAGGTTCTCTTTCGTCGGTAGAGATTTTGGTTTCTTTCTACTTTGGAGCAGTGGAGACCGGGGATCACTTTTTTCTTTCCAACGGACATGTTTGTCCTGCGCTTTATGCAGTTATGGCTGAAAAAGGGATGATTTCCAAAGATTCTCTTGCCTCTTATGCAAGTCTTGGTTCTCCTTTACAGGGACATCCGGAACGTACAAAATTAAAAGGAATTGAGAACACTTCCGGGCCTTTGGGCTTAGGACTGGCGCAGGCTGCGGGATATGCAGCTATAGTAAAAGATTCATACGTTTATTGCATGACGAGCGATGGAGAACATGATGAAGGCAATCATTGGGAAGCGGTTAACTTTGCAGCCAAGTATAAACTAAGCAATTTAATTCAGATTATCGACCGCAACAGAATCCAGATAGAAGGAACAACGGATGAAATTATGCCTTTAGGGAATTTGAAAGAAAAATACGAAGCCAGCGATTGGAACGTGTTGGAAATTGACGGACACGATTTTGGTGAAATTGAAGCCGCAGTCGAAGAAGCAAGGGCAAATAAAGAAACTCCAACCGTGATTATTGCCAATACAACTTTTGGAAAAGGAGTAAGTTTCATGGAGAGTAATCCCGATTGGCACGCCCGGGCACCCAATTCTCAAGAATTTGATCAAGCCATGAAAGAATTGGTTGAATAAGCAAATAAGCAAATATGCAAATAAATACAAAATTAAAATCGATTAGAGATGGATTTGGTGAGGCACTAGTTGAATTGGGAAATAAAAATAAAAACATAGTTGTTTTAACAGCGGATTTGGCGGAATCAACTCGCGTTAAGGCATTTGCCGATAAATTTCCTGACAGATTTTTCCAGGTTGGAGTGGCCGAGCAAGGTTTGGTAACTATTGCAGCAGGAATGGCGGAAGCCGGGAAAATTCCTTTTACAACTTCATATGCGGTTTTTTCGCCGGGGCGAACCTGGGAACAGATAAAAGTTACTGCGGCGCTAAATAACGTTCCTGTGAAGATTGTAGGAGCCCACGCCGGGTTTGGCGCTTCTATGTACGGCGCAACTCATGAATCTTTGGAGGACATTGCACTCATGCGTGTAATTCCAAATATGATTGTAGTCTCACCATGTGATTATGAAGAGGCCAAAAAAGCCACTCTTGCCGTCGCAAACAATGGAAAACCAACTTATCTCAGACTTGCAAGACAAGAGTCACCTGCAATTTCCACCCCACTTCGCCAAGGCTTCGCGGGGCAAGAATTTGAGATAGGAAAGGCAAATGTATTAATCGAAAATAAAAACCCGCGG
Organism: uncultured Gammaproteobacteria bacterium; assembly: GCA_964500695.1. Taxonomy (GTDB): domain Bacteria; phylum Patescibacteriota; class Microgenomatia; order UBA8517; family UBA8517; genus CAZCNT01. The sequence goes on from CAZCNT010000001.1 coordinate 12,411, forward strand.
GTACTAATTGTAGGATGTGGGTCGATTCTTTCTGAGGCAATTAACGCTTCCGGAGAACTTGAAAAAAGCGGCATCGGGTCGGTTGTTCTAAATCTACACACAGTCAAACCGATTGACGAGCAGGCTTTGACTCGTTTTGCAAAAATAACTGGTGCGGTTGTAACGGTTGAGGAACACCAGGTCATTGGGGGATTGGGCGGTGCCGTTGCTGAAGTTCTGGCTAAAAACTTTCCCGTTCCGATGGAGTTTGTAGGAGTTAAAGATTTGTTTGGTGAATCGGCAAGAGACCCCGATGAGCTTTGGAAGAAATTTGGATTAAAAAAAGAAAATATTATTGAAGCAGTTAAAAAAGTAATTGCCAGAAAAAACGACGTCTAGTTTAGATTTACTTTTCTTCACAGGGTGAGGCTTTCATCTCATACCACGCAACAGCTCGGTTTGAGCAGGCCTGGCAGGTAGAACAGTAACTTTTGCCGTCCGAGCCGCAGAGATAAGGAGGGGGTTCGGCACATTCCATGGTACAGACTTCCGGTCTGGGATTTGTGCAATTAATTTTACCCAAATTTTCTTCTTCGAGAGGAGGGCAAGGTGCACAAACGCCAATGTTGGGCGCCTTACACATAGCCGGTAAAAGATCAGAATAATCTTTGCCTTTTTCATAGATTGTCCAACCGTCTGTGCCGATCAAAGAGCGTGAAATTTTGGCAGGACAGGAACAACAGGCAGTAATTTGAAGCGCCAAAATTTCATCTTCGGTTGTGGGGTTTTGAACGGGGATGGGCGAAGTTTGAGCTAAATATATAGAAAGTTCTTTAGAAAGTTTTTGGGTTTGGAGAAAGAGAAAGCCGGTAATAATTACGGTAATTACCAAAAGAACCGAAAGAATTATGATTAAAATCTTATTTGATTTAACCGGTGTTTGGTTCACCGGCTGTACAGATTCGGGGATTAGGTTTGGAGTTATTTGATTTACCATAAACTAAAGTTATTAATCAGGTAAAAATCTGCATTGAGTATTAATTTTGTGCCAGCAGGAACTTTTGCCGGCTTCTGTATAAACCCAAGTTGTTGGAGTGTTTTTTTTCTTCTGGTCTTTTGTGCCGTAATACCAACCCATTAAAAGCTCTGATTTAGAAATGGGGGGGATCTGTTCGATTAGTTTTGTGCATACGCCGCCTGCGTCAGGATAATTCCCATCAAGTTTACATGAATATCCTTCAGGACAAACTCTTCCGGTAATTCCGCCACAAAACTGCTCTTCTTCCCAGCCGGGACAGTTTGTCACGGCCCAATCTTGATATTCGGTGGTGCATTCGTAAGACAGTTCGGGTTCATTGGCGCAATTTAACGATTCTTTTTCAACACATTCCAGTTCTGTGGCGGGTGTGGCCGATGGCATGACGGTGGGTTGGATTTGGTACTTAGCTAATTCTTTGGAAAGTTTTTGGACTTGAAAATAGAAGAAAGTTGCGATCATTCCGGCAATAATTAAAAGAGTTGAAAGAATTGTGACCAGATGATTATTCGGAAGAGGGGTAACGGTGGGTGAATTTTCTGTTGGTACTTGAGGATCCATGATTAAGGTCGTAATTTTTGATCTACGGGCAAGCCATAAATGTACAGGCTATTTGACCGTTGTCGCAAGAACAAGTGTTACATTTATCCCCGGAAGGAACGCTTTCTCCATTTTTATATATTCTCCCGTTGTATTGGCAACTTATACCGCTTTCCACCGGTTTTTCATTACCAATAAATTGGAAAGTGGAGAGAATTTGATCAACAATAGTTCCTTCAGAAACGGGGTAAATAATTGAATATAAAATAGAATTTTCTTCTAACTGCATTCCCAAACTACCGTTCGGCAACTCAAACACAGACCACAACTTACCATTTATATTTTTTGTTCCTGTAGACTCCGTATCTAGTAAGAACTTCGGTTGATTGATTGGATATTTTGTAGACGCCTTTATTGTAAAAGAGTTGCTTAAAGATTTATCAAAAATCACTTGGACATAATTTGCAGTATCAACTTGATTAGTTTCAATATTAAGTTCATTTGGGTATCTAAAAGAAAGTTTATAGGCACTATTTACATATGTTTTCCAATTTGCTGTCGGATCGGGAGTTACTTCTGAGGTTGGAGTAGGCAAACCCTCCTCCGCTAGAGGCTTCGGACGGGCAAGGTAATTTTTGTATGCCCAGAAGCCGAGGGAACCAAGGCTTACGACGACAAGGAGAACAGCCAGAGGTACAAGGAAATTATTTTTTGGTTTGGGGGTTTGATCCATCGAGGTAATAGGTTGCTGCTCAGTTGCAGCGGCTGTTGGTAGTATTTCAGGTGCCGGTTCAGGGGTCGGAAGTTGAACCGGTTGTGGTGTATTTGAAATCGAGCCTTGGTTTTCGGGATCCATTTTAATAAAGCACCTTTGGCATAGCTGATGGTGAACTTATGGGAGTTTTTGATGGGGCCGGAGAGGGGGAAATAAATTTGAAAGTGGAGAGAATTTGATTGTAGACACTTTTGATTTCTTCAAAATTTGGATTTGGCTCTCTTGCGGTTAAAGAAACATCAAAAATAGTGTCTTCGTATTTAAATATCGTGTGCATTCCGCCATAGTGGGCAAGAAAGGTGGTTTGGATAGAATTTTCAATCGGACCATCGGTATAGGTAGTACAACCATTCTGATCCTTAATGGTAGCAAATTTCGTGCAAATATTAACCTTTGCCCAATCTTGAACGTTTAAAGTTGTATTTTTGGCCTGCACGCCAAGTATAAATTTCATCGCGGGGTCGTTGAGAAATCCAATATCTTTTGAAGTGGTCCAGTTTGAAGGATGTTTAAAAGAATATCGACTTTTTGTATCGGTATAGACTTTCCAGTCTGCAGTTGGATCGGCAGTTGCTGTCGGAGTAGGAGCCGGAGTGTTTTGAACTTGCTGGTAACCTGCCAGTAAACTTTTAAGTTTTTGGTTTTGGTAATACAAAAAAACAACCGTGGTGAGAGAAAGAAGAACAAAAATAGCCATACTGGCGACCGTTATTCCGTTATAACCTTTTGGTGGCCGGGAAGTTTCGGGATTTTGAGCTTTTGCAATCGGGACATTTGATGTTTGGGGATCCATATAAGAAAATTGTAACACAATTTTAGATAACTAGATGATTGGAGATTAGTTAATTGGGGTAAAATAAATAAATGAAAGACTTTAGGGAATTAGAAGTATGGAAAACAGGATTATCTCTCCTAATTGAAATATATAAAATTACGGCGAAATTTCCAAGATCAGAAATTTACGGATTGGTTAATCAGATTAGAAGATCCGCGAATTCTATTATAGCTAATATTGCCGAAAGTCAGGGAAGATTTAGTTTTGCTGATCGTGTTAGAGTTTTATATCTAGCCAGGGGTGAAATATTCGAAGTTCGTTCCCACTTGAGCGTAGCACATGAATTAAAGTATATTGATAAGGTAACTTTTGAAAAACTTGATAGCAGTTATGAGGTATTGGCGAAGCAAACGAGCTCTCTTATTAATTATTTAGAGAAAAGAAAACATGTCTGATCCAATTTCTAATCAACCAGTAATCCAGTTATCTAATATTGCCATGCAAGAAACCATACAAAAACTTTTAGCTTCCGGAAAGGGAATTTTGGCTGCCGACGCAAGGATAAAAAGCATGGGTAAGCGTTTGGAGGCAATTGGGGTAGAACCCACACCAGAAAATGCCTTGAAATTCCGAGGAATTTTATTTGCCACTCCCGGTATTGGTGAGTTCATAAGCGGAGTAATACTTAATGACGACACGGTTCGTAATTCATTGGAAAATAAGCCTGTACCTAAATTTCTTGAAGAAAAAGGAATCACTCCAATTATCAAAGTTGACGAAGGAATAGAACCGTTTGGAGAAGGAGAGGAGGAGATAACAAAAGGTTTGGAAACCCTCCCCCAAAAGTTAAAAGAGTACTCAGGAATGGGGTTAAAAGCTACAAAATGGAGAGGAGTGATTAAAATCTCCGATATTTACCCGACTGAACCTTTCTTGGAGGAAAATTTCGGCAGGATGATTAAATATGCCAAATTGTGCCAGGATAACGCTTTTGTTCCGATTGTAGAGCCTGAAATATTACTTGACGGGAATCATACCACCACTCGTTGTGAAGAAGTTGAAACAAAAGTGCTTAAAATTTTGTTTGAGAAATTAAAGTCGGGAGGAGTGGATCTAACAAAGCTTATTCTTAAAACAAGCATGGTTCTGCCCGGAAAAGATAGCGGGGTTAAAGCTGCGCCATTGGAGGTAGCCAACGTTACACTTAGGACACTGAAAGCGGCTGTTCCCTCGGAAGTTCCCGGAATAATATTTCTTTCCGGAGGTCAGACCCCCGATCAGGCGACAGACAATCTTAACGAAATAAGTAAACTCAAAGGAGATGTTCCGTGGCAAATATCCTTTTCTTATGAAAGGGCGCTGCAGGAGGAGGCAATGACGGAGTGGGCGGGAAAGGACGAAAATATTGTAAAGGCCCAAGAAGCATTTTACGAAAGAGTCAGGAATGTTTCGGCTGCAAGGGAGGGAAGGCTCTAGATGAAAAACTTTGATTTGTTAAGCATCGGCGACGCATCGATTGATACTTTTTTTACTCCACTTGAAAGTGAGACCCTTTGCACCATTGATAAAAAGGAGTGCCTTATCGCTTTTAAGTACGGAGATAAAATTCCTGTGAAAAATTTGGAGTTTTCAATTGGCGGAAACGCGGCCAACAATTCCGTGGGGACCAGGAGGTTAGGAATAAATACTGCCATAGTTTTAACTCTAGGGCAGGATAGTGTCGGGGAAATGATTGTCTCACGATTTAAAGAAGAAGGAGTGGACCTGACTTATATTATTCAACAGCCGGGAACGACTTCTAACTACTCTACAATTATAAATTATTCCGGCGAACGGACGATTTTTGTTTATCACGCCCCCAGAAGCTATGAATTTCCAGTCCAGCTGCCTGTTGTTCCGTGGATCTATTTAACCAGCATGGGAGAAAGCTTTAGACCTTTTTACAATCACATGTCCGAGTGGCTCAAAAAAAATCCGGGGGTAAAGCTTGCATTTAATCCGGGAAGCTGGCAACTTAGGGCCGACTATAAAGATATTCAAGAAATAATGTCTACCTCTTATTTGGTTTCCGTTAATCGTGAAGAAACTGAGAAATTAACAAATTTTGGTAAGTCGACAGGACGCGAGCGGGATTTACTTATTGCTCTTAATAAACTGGGGCCGAAAGTTTGTATTGTAACGGACGGCAATGCCGGGGCCTTTGCTTACGATTCAATCAACGGCAAGTTTTTTAAAGTCGGGGTTCTGCCGATTGATGCATACGAAAGAACAGGGGCGGGAGACGCATTCGGATCGGGGTGCTTATCCGCTTTAATTCACGGAAAGCCGTTGGACGAAGCGCTTGTCTGGGGAACTTGTAATTCTGCTTCGGTGATAGGTTATACCGGTTCTCAGAAGGGGCTTTTGAAAGACTCCGAAATGCCGGTTTGGCTTGAGCGGGTAAAAAGCAGCGGGGTTAAAGTGGAAGCAATATAACTATGCGTATTTTTGTAACCAGAAAAATTCCGGGGGACCATCTCGAAAAACTTAAAGTAGATGGCAATGAGGTTGCAATTTCTGAATTTGATCGGCCGTTAACTCAAGAAGAACTTTTGGATCGGGGCAAAGGAGCCGATATTCTTTTAACACTTCTTACGGATCGAATTGACGGGGATCTGATGGATGCTATCGGTCCTCAATTGAAGATGATCAGTAATTATGCCGTGGGATTTGACAATGTTGATATTAAGGCAGCCACAGATAGGCAGATAGTTGTAACAAATACTCCAAGTACGGAGGTTAATGAGGCGGTTGCGGAACATACGTGGGTATTTATTATGGCTTTGGCGAGGCGTGTGGTTGAAGCAGACGAGTTTGTTAGACAAGAAGGGTACTTTACAGAAAAAGGTGGCTATAAAGGCTGGGAGCCGAATTTATTTTTAGGACAGTCGATATTGGGAAAGACGTTGGGAATAATCGGACTTGGACGGATTGGTTCAATGGTTGCAAAACGTGCTAAAGGCTACAACATGACGGTTCTTTACAATAAATCCAAACCGGATTCGGAGGCGGAAGCCGAACTTGGGGTAAAATTTGTAACATTGGATGAACTATATAAACAGAGTGATTTTTTAACCTTGCATGTGCCCCTGACAGATCAAACACGCCATATGATTAATGAGAATGTTTTTAACAAAATGAAGAAAGGCGCGTTTTTGATTAATACTGCCAGAGGGGCGGTAGTTGACGAGAAAGACCTGATAGACTCATTGAAATCAGGCAAGCTAGGAGGAGTAGCGCTTGATGTGTTTGATAACGAACCCAACATTTCCGCGGAACTTATTGCCGCACCAAACGTGATATTAACTCCCCACATTGCCAGTGCCACTTGGGAGGCCCGAAATAAGATGGGAGAGCAGGCTGTAAAGGCGATTCTCGATGTAATTTCTGATAAAAAACCGGAGAATTTAGTTGATGAAGCTGTCTGGAATAAACGAAGGAAATAAGCAAATCTGCAAATCTACCAATTTGCAAATAAGCATAGCTTGGCCAAATTATGAATCTGGTAAATATTTGAATGATTCAATAATTAAATAATTTGAAATTTATTTGCTTTAGACGAAGTCTCCTAATTTTCCATTTGCTTATTTGTTTATTGTAGAATAACGTATGGCATTTTTTGGACGGAAAAAAGATAAAGATGATGAAGAGTACGACGATGAAGACCCATCCTTCGCTGAAGTTTCGGAGGGCGAAGTGAGTTTAGAAGAACGTCGTCTCACACGAAAACTTAAGGATCTTCATAAAGAGAATCGAAAAAAGAGGAAAGAGCCTCCCAAGCCCTGGGGAAAAAAGGAACGTCTGATTATCTTGGTTATTATTATTTCTACTATTTTGATTGCCGGAATCCTGGCTGTTTCTAACCAGGCCCATATAACTTTCAATTTCAGTAGGCCCTCTTTCAGCTTTGATTTTTCAAAATTAAATCCTCTTAAGGAAGAAACTATTACAATCCAAAAAAAGTAGTACTATGAATTTGATAACATCCTCCGCAAACTCGAATCTGCGGTTTCCTCTGAGGGAGGATGATATATCAGGTTCAATTCCTCCACGAATTAAAAATTCGTGGTATTCTTGAAACTGTTATGAAATTATCCGGTCCGATCGAACTAATTAAAAAATCTTTTAAAATCTTTTTCAAAAAAGAGAATCTGACATATTTTTTGAAAATTTATGCACCATTACTTCCCTTTGCAATTATTGGCTTGCTTCAGGAAAACTATATTAATTTTGATAGTCAAAGTTTGCCTGGCCAGTTTCAGTTTATTGATAAATATACGTGGCTCGCCTTACTCATGTTGATTGTCGGGCTTCTCGGAATTGTCCTTTCTTTCTGGGTAAATGCGTCCGGAATTCTGGCGGCAGATGGCGTGCTACGGGGAAAGCGTTTGTCGGTAAAAGAAATATTTAGGATCACCTGGAAGATGCTTTTTAGATTCTCTGTTCTTAATATTGCCATTGGTCTAATTGTTGGAGTTGGATTAATTTTTCTGATTGTTCCAGGAGTCATATTTTTGGTTTTGTTTTATTTTGCAATGTTTGAGTTGGTTACTAAAGGTATCGGCATTAGAGAAGCGATGAATAACAGTAAGGTGCTCGTAAAGGGAAAATTTTGGAAAGTTTTTGGAAGAGTGCTTATCTTCGGAGGTTTCTCGATCCTTACTTCAATTATTTTTGATTTGACTCCGTTTGGTTTAGGATCAATTCTAACTACACTTTTAGGCGCACTGTTTATCATTCCCGCCCTTCTTCTTTACGAGGAACTCGACGGCAGTACAAGGAACTTGAGGTAACACAGCAAGTCTAGTTACTTGTCGAAGCCCCGTTATTAAGTATGTTGCCGGCCGGAATCGGGCTAGGATTAACTAATTTTTGTATCTGTTCGGGAGAACATGCTCTACCCGGCTTATATTCGTCCAAAAACCACTCTTGGCGTGTCGGGCAGCCGTTGCAGGGGAGTGTTCCTGTGATTGTGCAGATATTAACTTTGCTTATTCCGTCGGGGGCTTTCCAGTCGATTGAAGGAGAGTCGGCGAGGATTATCAACATTATTTTATTCCAGATTGGTGCAGCGCCTGTAATTCCCGAAACAATACGGCTCATGGACGAGTTGTCGTTATTTCCCACCCATGTAAGAACCAAAAAGTTTTGGTTAAAACCTACCGTCCAGTTGTCTCTAAGGTCATTACTGGTTCCGGTTTTAACGGCGATTTCCGGGTGGTTTTTGACCACCAGACTTGAATTAAAGCCGAATTCCGGCGCGCGGGCGGCGTTGTCTTTCAGGATGTCAATAAGTGAATAGGCGACTCTGGGATCAAGAACACCGGTACTTTGGGGTGAATTTTGTTCCAGGACCTTGCTTTTATAGTTTTTGACCTGCAGTATTGGGATTAATTCCGGCCGGTTTCCGGAGTTGGCTACTACTGCGTAGACTTTGGCAAGATCGATGCCTTTGACTGCCCCACCTCCAAGGGTTAAAGATAGGCCGTATAAAGACGGATCATTCCAGGTAGTAATGCCAAGGTTTTTACCTTCTTTAATCATTTTATCTACTCCGTAACTGGCCAAAACCCGAACTGCCGGAACGTTTCGGCTCTGGGCGAGTGCATTCCTTAAAGAAATATGTCCTCTAAATTGACCGTCATAATTTACTGGGGAGTAAGGTGTGGTCCCGGGTGTATTGTAAGTAATCGGGGAGTCATTAAGGATTGTTGCGGGAGTGTATACTCCGCTCGCGAGAGCGAAAGCGTAATTTATTACTTTTATTGAACTTCCTGGTTGACGAAGCCTAGTCAGAACATTTACGTTTCCATCCGCTTTAGTGTCAAAATAATCTTTAGACCCAACCATGGCGAGTATCTCTCCTGTTTTTGGATTAAGTACAAGTGCGGCCCCGTTTCCAACATGTAAGCCTTTAAGTTTTTCCACCTCTTCTTGAACTATTTTCTCGGCAGCCATCTGCGTTGAAAGGTCCAGGCTGGTAGTAACCTCAAGACCGCCCTTTTCAACCATATCTTCACCGTATTTATCTACCAGTAGCTGTCTAACATACATTACAAAGTGAGGTGCTTTTATTTCTGTTTTATTGGTAACCAGTTTGAGGACCTCGGCTCCGGCATCTTCCTCTTGTTTGACTGTTATATATTTATTAATTGTCATTAAACGAAGAACTTCTTTTTGTCTTTGTAAGGCTAAATCCGAATTTTGGCCGAATGGAGAATAAAATGTTGGGCTTCTGGGAAGCCCTGCCAGGAAGGCGGCTTCGGCAAGATCAAGATCACGCGCAGATTTTCCGAAATACAACCTGCCGGCTTCCTCGATGCCGTAGGCAGTGCCACCGTAGCTTACTTCATTTAAATACATCTCAAGTATCTGATCTTTTGTATAAGAGGCCTCGACTTGAATTGATAAAATTAGTTCCCTAATCTTACGGGTTAGAGTTTTTTCCGGTGTTAGAAGGGCATTTTTGACCAACTGCTGAGTTATGGTGGAACCCCCCTGAAGGGATCCTGTTTGGGCATCGGTAACGATGGCCCTTATGATTCCTCTGATCGAAAAACCGGGATGATTATAAAATTCTGCATCTTCGGCAGCCAGAGTAGACAACCGGACATGGGGAGGAATGTCGGACAAGGGGATGATGGTTCTGTTTTCATTTTTATATATTTTATAAAGCAAGTTTCCCTGTCTATCATAAATTTTGGTTGAAACTTCAGGCTCTCTTTGGGATAGTTGCCTTGGAGACGGCAGAGACCGAAATATTACAAAATAGATGTAAAAAGTTAAGAAAAAAACTGTCAATATCAAAGAGATTAGACCAACCCTTTTTTTCAGTTGAAGTTTTTGAAAGCGTGTAATTTTTTTAGCAAACAGTTTCCTGACTGACGACGCTATTTTTTGTTCCATGAGAGAAATTCTTAAGGTTTCAAGCCGGAAAAATACTCTAATCTTGGGGACACGGGTCTTGGGAGTTTTGACGCGAAGAGTGAGTAAACTCTTCAGGTTTTTAATGATAAAAGTAAAGATTGTCTTTTCAATCCTTCCCACTAAAAACAGAAGAAAAATTAAGCCGAGGATGGCATTTGAGATAATAAAATAAAAAGGCCTACCGATAAGGGATAACCCTTCGGCAATAATCTTTAGAGGATTAATCGTCAGTTTTTTGGATGTGGGAATCAATTTCTCGTCCGACAATAACCTTATTTTTATTTTTCTTGACACAGGCTGACAGGATACTACACTATGGGATTTGAGTCAAGATTTATTCCTCTTTGGCTTTATCGTTTTGACTGCAGAGGATATCTAATTATGGCTGAGGCGCTGGCAACGGGGCAGTCGAGACAGTAGAGAGTTCCGTCGGGATCTGTATAGGTTGGGTGATTTTCGGTGTTAACCAGGTCGGGGGGAGCATCTGAAGGAGCTTGCTGACGGGTATCTTTGAAAACTTGAATGTCCTGGTTTGTAATGAGAGAAGTTTTGGGCAAAGTTCCTGTAAGGAAATATTCAAACCTAGTGGGGCAGCTCGGATTACCCACATCACCTCCCGAAAGTCCTCCCGTGTTTGCACAAATCGAGGCTCCAATTACCCCCTCCGGCTGTTTTGGCCAGGAATGACCTTTCTCATTTGAGTCATATACTCCGGCCTCCGCCTTATCTAAAACCGCCTTCATTATTTTATTCCAAATAGGAGAAGCACCGGATACTCCTGAAACCGCCCCGCTCATGGGAGTATTGTTGTTATTTCCGACCCAGGTCACAACAACGGTATTAGCAGTGTAGCCGATGGTCCAATTGTCGCGCCTATCGTTCGTTGTTCCTGTTTTAACGGAAACTTCAGGATGCCCGGAAACATTAAGGAAAGAACTGGTACCGAAAGCGTTAGTACGGGCATTGTTGTCATAAAGAATGTGGGAAATAAGAAATGTCACCGGGGGGTCTAAAACCCTGTTGCCCGTTAACTTGAGCTTTTTGGTGTCTATTTCCTGCAAGACCTGACCTTTCCAGTTGGTTACTTTGGTAATTGCCATAAGTGGTTGTTTTATTCCCTGGTTTGCAAAAACTCCAAATGCTACAGCCATATCATAAGGACGGACTTCTCCTCCTCCCAGGGTTAGCGAAAGACCATAATTACTGGGATCTGTTAGGGTTGTAATTCCCATTTCGCTCGCAAAGTTTGTAAAATTTTCGACTCCGTTTAGTGCCAAAACCCGCACGGCGGGGATGTTGTACGAATTTCCTAAAGCAAAGCGCGCTTGTACCAATCCATGAAAAGTTCCGTCATAATTGACCGGGCAGTAGTCCTGTTGCCCGACAACTTTAAAGCAAGTCGGAACGTCGGTAAATGCGGTTGCCGGGGTAATCTTTTGATCTTTTAGGGCCAGAGCATAGTTAAGAGGTTTGATTGAACTTCCGGGCTGACGCTGGGAGAGGATAACATTTACTTTACCATCCTCGTCTTTTGCAAAGTAGTCCTTGGAGCCAATCATGGCCAAAATTTCTCCGGTTCCCGGGCGCGTAACAATAACTGCGCCGTTACCGACTTTTTGTTTTTCAAGTTTGGCAACCTCTGTGGCTACAGCTTGTTGGGCAAAGTCTTGGATATCAAGGTCCAAGGTTGTGTAAACTCGGAGCCCTCCTCTCTCAACCATCCTGTCACCATATTTGTCTGCCATTTGCTCTTTTATCCAAAGGGCAAAATGGGGCGCCTGCGGAGGACTAACACTTGTATATTTAAGCTCTTCTTTGGCTGTAGCATTTGCTTGATCTTGAGTAATATATTTATTTGCGACCATTTGTTTTAAGACTTCTTTTTGTCTACTTTTAGCAAGTTCCGGGTGGGCTCCGAAAGGGGAGTAGGTGGAAGGTCTTTGCGGTAAGCCCGCAATCAGGGCCGCCTCTGCCAGATTAAGATCGTGTGCCTGTTTGTCAAAATAGGTTTCGCTGGCAGCTTCAATTCCGTAGGCTGTCCCTCCGTAGGGAATCTGATTTAGATACATTTCTAAAATTTGATCCTTTGTGTAAACTCCTTCAACAATGACTGTTAAAACAATTTCTTGAGCTTTGCGCCTTAGTGTTCTTTCCGGAGAAAGAAGAGCATTTTTAACAAACTGTTGAGTTATTGTAGAACCGCCTTGCAGCTCATGTTTGAAAATTGAGTTAAATACAGCTCTGGTAATTCCGGTTAAAGAAAAACCCTGATGTCTATAAAAATCTTTGTCCTCAATCGATATTGTTGCGTTTTTAACGTTGTCGGGAATATCAGACAGCCTGACGGGAGTTCTTTTTCTATCGGTGTAGATTTCGTAAATGAGCTTGCCGTTTCTGTCAAATATTTTAGTTGAAACCTGTTGGTTTGATTCCGAGAGTCGGGTTAGGAGTGGAATCCCCCAAAATAGATATAAATTTATTCCAATGAGGAGGCCAAAAAAAACTATTTTTTTCCTGCCCCGCGTTGTAGAAAAAAGAGATTTAAGATTTGCAAAAATACTTCTCACATATTAAATTATACTGTATGCACTCTTTAGATCAACTCGAGGGAAAAATTTGGTGGTCGTATGTCGGGGAAGATCTTCAGAAACTTCTGAAGTCGTCAATATTTATACATACGACAGTAAAAGGTTTGGGGGTAGATCTCCCAGGCGGGAGGCGTGAGTTTGACGATTATTCATTTGTAGTCTTTCCGGCCGCAAAAGCCTATGAAGGCTTTTTGAAGAAACTTTTTCTTGATCTTAAGTTCATCACAGAGGAAGATTACTACGGTAAACATTTTAGGATAGGTAAGGCTCTTAATCCGTCACTGCCAAAAGAGTTAATGAAGGAGGGAATTTATAACAAAATAGTTAAATATTGTCAGGGAAAGGACTTGGCCGAAAAACTTTGGGAGACCTGGAAACTTAGTCGAAACTTGATATTCCACTGGTTTCCAAATGAGAGAAACGCAATCACGCTTAATGAGGCAGGAGAGAGGGTAGAAATGATAATTTCTGTGATTGATCAGTCATTTCAGGAATGCAGAATTGACACTAAGTGACCCGATACTGAGATATTGGTTTGACAAATTTTATGTTCGGATATAGTATTACAATTACCCGATGTTACGGAAATACTTGTACGGAGTTGCCGCTTTTGCCCTTGCTGTCGGCATTCTTTCGGTTTCTATTTTGAGATCTTCTTTGGTTAATTATGCCTTTGCTGCATCAAAATCCACCCCGACACCTAAACCTCAGCAAATGCCTGAAGTTGACTATGTAATGACCCTTCCGGGAAAGGTTCTGCCGGGCAACCTTCTCTGGCCGGTAAAGGCAACACGTGACAGAATTTGGTATCTATTTACTTTTAACCATCTTAAAAAGGCAGAACTGGCACTTTTCTTTGCGGATAAGAGGCTTACTTCCGGACAATCTCTGTTTAAGGCAAACGATTCCAATTTAGGATTATCGACAATCACAAAAGGTGAAAAATATTTAGAGATGGCGGCACGGGAGGAAGAGCTTTCCAGAGGTGGGGGGCAGGATACGTCCGTCTTTCTGGCAAAACTGGCTGCCGCTTCTCTAAAACATTGGGAAATAATCGAAAAAGATATCATTCCCGGAGCTCCCGAAGAAGTAAGACCCCATTTGACACAGCTTCTGGTTTATTCTAAAACTGCTTTTACAAAAGCAAGCGAGACGCTAATATCTAACGGAAAAGAATCTCCAAAAAACCCGTTTCAAGGGCAATAAACGTTTTTATCGTTTCACTTTTTAACTCTTCTAAATACCATATTTAAATGGCTCCAAATATTTACCGCAAAAAACTTCAGGAATTGCTAGAAAATCAGGCAAGTCTCACGCCCAAACTGATATGTTTTGACATAAATCTTGATAGTTGACAGTACACTGGTAGTGTTTAACAATCGTCATCATCACTAGTTATAGTGTCTTTAGTTTTCATTTGTGAAATAAATATGCGGTGTCCATTTTGCGGAAAGATTGATTCACAGGTACTTGAGAGTAGAACCATTGCGGACGGCGAGGCAATAAGAAGAAGAAGAGAATGTACCAAGTGCGGGAAAAGATTTACTACGAATGAAAAGGTAAAGGACAGCGTTCTTTGGGTAATTAAGAAAGACGGAAGAAGGGAACCTTGGGACCGCGAAAAGATAAAAAGAGGAATACTACGGGCGGTTCAAAAAAGGCCGGTTTCAATGGATATGGTGGAAGATGTGGTAGAAGACGTTGAAAGAGAAATGCTTAGGCGTGAGGAACAAGAAATAACAAGCAGGTCTGTAGGGAGTGCGGTATTAAAAAAATTGAAGAAAATAGACAAAGTAGCCTGGCTCAGATTTGCCAGTGTTTACCTTGAATTTGAGGATTTAAGTGATTTTGAAAAATTAATTTAATTTAAAACATATGCAAGTTCAAACGGGAAAATCAAAAAACTCGTACGCTAAAAGCGGTAAGAGGAAAATATTTTATAAAAACGGCGAGACCAAAATTTCTGTCGACGAACTTTTTGCACCCAGCTACGAGGAGGTCATGGTTCAGATAAAGAAGAAGGTGGGAGAAAGGCCGGAATTGCCGCGAGATCTTCCCAGGGGTGAGTGGACAGAACAATCAATCAGAGTTTTAAAAGAAAGGTATTTAGTTAAAGATGAGAATTTGGAACTCATTGAGAATCCTGAAGAGATGGTTTGGAGGGTAGCATGGGAGGCTGCTTCGGCTGAAAGTAGGTGGGGTAAAAACAAAAAAGAAGTGTTAAGCGAAGCCAGAAATTTTTACGAACTAATGGTTTCAAGGAAATTTTTACCGAATTCTCCAACGTTAATGAATGCGGGAACAGGTAACGGTCTTCAATATTCTGCCTGTTTTGTTTTGCCGGTAGAGGACTCCTTGATTGGAATCTTTGATGCCGTGAAGTACCAAGCATTAATTCACCAAACGGGAGGCGGTACAGGATTCTCTTTTTCAAGGCTTAGGCCCAGCGGATCCGTAGTAAAGTCTAGCCATGGAACCGCGTCCGGTCCTGTATCGTTTATGCGAATTTTTGACGCCGCCACAAACGAAATAAAGCAGGGTGGAAAAAGGCGGGGTGCCAATATGGGAATTTTGCGGGTGGACCACCCCGATATTTTAGAATTTATTCATTGCAAAGAGACTGGCGGAATAACCAATTTCAACATATCGGTTGCCATAACGGATGCTTTTATGGACGCTTATAAAAAAGATCAGGATTATAAACTGATTGATCCTAAAACAAAAAAAATTGCAGGGAAATTGTCTGCCAGACGCGTTTTTGACGAAATTAGTCTGGGGGCTTGGAAAACCGGTGACCCGGGCCTCATTTTTATAGATAGGAGAAATAGGGGTGCTTCTAACCCCGTCCCGTCTCTTGGCCCGATTGAGGCGACAAACCCCTGTGGTGAACAGGAACTTTATCCCTATGATGCTTGTAATTTGGGAAGCATTTTCCTGGGCTATTTTGTTAAAGATAATGAAATTATGTGGGAAGCGCTTGGCGATGCCGCCAAAACAGCAACGCGCTTTCTGGACAATATAATTGAGGTTAACCCCTTTCCTTTGGACCAAATCAGAAAGACGGTATTCAATATTAGAAGAATCGGGTTAGGTGTCGGAGGTTGGGCGGATCTTCTAATCGAACTTGGAATTCCTTATGACTCAGATGAAGCAATGGCGCTTGGAGCAAAAGTTATGAAGTTTATTTATGAAGAAGCGGTTAAAGAAGACAAAAAATTAGCAAGAGAGCGCGGAGCCTTTCCGCTCTGGCCCGTGAGTATTTATAGGGATCAGGACATGAGGAGAAATTCGACGATTACTACAATCGCTCCAACCGGGACAATTTCAATTATCGCAGGAGCAAGTAGCGGAATAGAACCGCTCTTTGCAATTGCTTTCCAACATATCGTAAAAGATAAACATCTGGATAGAAAACTAACATTTATTGAACCAAAATTTGAAAGAGTGGCAAAGGCACGGGGTTTCTGGAGCGAAGAACTTATGGAGAAAGTGGCAGTAAAGGGAGTCGTGCGGGATATTGAGGAAATTCCGGAAGACGTCCGCGCCACTTTTGGTACGGCTCACGAGATTGATATTGATTGGCATATAAAAACACAGGCGGTATTTCAGAAATATACAGAGAATGCAGTAAGTAAGACTATCAATTTGAGACACGATGCAACCGTCGAGGATGTTAAAAAAGCTTATTTAATGGCTTGGCAAACAAACTGTAAAGGAATAACAATATTCAGAGACGGAAGTAAAAGTGCGCAGGTTTTAAATTTGGGGGTAAACAACAGTGAAGAGAGCGTGGAAGAAGCTGTTTTTCAAAAGCAGTTAGTTCTTGAACGTCCGGTTAAAGTTGAGGGGGCGACATATAAAATCGCCACTCCGTTCGGAAATGCTTTTATTACAATAAATCAGGATTCCGCAGGAAATCCGTTTGAAATTTTCATAATGATCGGTAAAGCCGGAAGCGAAATTTCGGCAATGGCAGAAGCGCTTGGGAGGGTTATTTCTACAACGTTTCGTTTTGGCAATCACTTGCCGGCACGGGAGCGGGCGCGCGAGATAATGGAGCAGCTTAAAGGTATCGGGGGAGGCAGATCGGTTGGTTTCGGACCAAACAAAATTAAATCTCTTCCGGACGCTGTAGCACGGGTACTTTCGATGCATTTTGGTTTTTCTACGAGTCACATTAATGAACAAACCCCCACTGACATGGCAGCGCATAACGTTACAACGCAAAGTGAGACATTTCTGTCTAACCCCACACCTGCAGTGGTTGAATTTGAAGCCAAGCGTGCCGACATTTGCCCTTCATGCGGAGCCAATGCTCTGGTTTATGAAGAAGGCTGTGCCAAGTGCCATGCGTGCGGTCACTCCGAGTGTTAACCTCAAAATATTATGAATGACATATCCCTTTTGGATAAAAAGATAATTAAAGCGGATGGAAGTGAAGAGATATTCAATAGTGAAAAAATTTTCAGGGGAATTTTTAAAGCAGCAGAAAATGTCGGCGGAACCAATGAAAGTTTGGCGAAAGATTTATCCCTGGAAGTTATCAGTTTTCTTAAAAGCAAACTTAATGGAGAGTTGACAATTCCCAGTATGTTGGTTGGGGAAGCGGTCGAGAAAATATTAATTGAAAAAGGTCACGCAAAAACCGCCAAGGCCTTTATAATTTACAGGGAAAACAAGAAGCATTTGCGGCAGGACAAGTCCTCACTCGGGGTGGTTGATGATATTGGGTTTTCTTATAACACTCTTTATATTCTTAAACAGCGTTATTTAAAAAGAAATGAAAAAGGAGAAATTATAGAAACACCAAAAGGTATGATAGAAAGGATTGCTAGGGCGTTAAGTAAGGTAGAAAAGACTTCGATTAAAAGAAAAAGATATTTCAAGGAATTTTTTGATTTGATGGTTAATTTTGAATTCTTACCCGGTTCAAGAACCATGGCCAATGCCGGAAAAGCTTCACCGCAGCTTGCAAATTGTTTTGTTTGGCCAATTGCCGATGACATCAATAACGTTTTTGATATTTTATATAAATCTACGTTGATCAAAAAACACGGCGGGGGGTGTGGTTATAACTTTTCAAGTATCCGTCCGGAGGGTGACTCTGTTGCCGGAATTCCTGAAATTGCTGCGGGGCCGGTAAAGATGATTGAAATGTTTAACTTGATGACGTCGCTTTTTCGCCAGGAGGGAAAATATGAAAGCGGGAATATGGCAATACTCAACGTTGACCATCCTGATATTTTTAATTTTATCTCCGCCAAACAAAACGACGGATATTTAAGTAAAACCAATATTTCGATTGGAATTACAGATAAGTTTATGGAGGCTGCGATCCACAATAAAGATTGGAAGCTTATTAATCCGAGGACTAAAAAGGTGGTTAATATCGTCTCGGCACGGTCAATTTTGGATCTAATGGCTACAATAGCCTGGCAGACGGGCGACCCGGGAATTGTCAATCTTTCGGCCATGAATAAAGGTACGGCTCGCTCAAACCCGCTTTTGAAGAAAAAAGGAATGATTATGGCCACAAACCCCTGCGGGGAAGTACCCCTTTATCCTTTTGAATCCTGCAACTTGGGGTATGTTAATTTTGTGAAATTTGTCAAAAACGGGAAGTTCAATTACAAAAGATTGGCAGAGGTTATGAAGGTTGCGGTGCGCCTGATGGATAACGTAATCGAAGCCTCCTGGTTTCCGGTTCCCGAAGTTACCAAATCGGTTAAAGATCATAGAAGAATCGGTATTGGGGCAGTTGGCTGGGCGGAAGTTTTGGCCGTTCTCGGAATATCTTATGATAGTAATGAAGCTTTCAAAATGGCTGAAAAAGTTACCAGGGTAATGTATGAAAATGCTTTTTCCTCCTCGATCGAAATCGCCAAGGAAAAAGGCCCCTTCCCTTTGGTAAAAGACTCAATTTGGGCAGACAAAAAAGAAAAACCCAGAAATGTTGCCCTTCTGACGTTTCCTCCGAGTTCAAGTAATGCCGTAATATGCGAAACTACTTTTGGGGTAGAGCCATATTTTGCCTTAGCTTATGAGCAAAATGTGATGGAAGGAATGAGGCTAAAAACTGTAGTACCTCTTTTAGTCGAAAAGCTAAAAGAAAGAGGTATCTATTCGGAAGATCTTATATCAAAAATAATTGCGAACCACGGCAGTATTCAGGGGATTTCCGAAGTTCCTGAGGATCTTAAAAAAGTTTTTAAAGTGGCCCACGACTTAAATTGGCGCGACCACATTAAAATGCAAGCTGCTTTTCAAAAGTGGACGGATAACGCTATTACGAAGACAATTAACATGCCGATGGATACCACTCCCAATGACATTAAAGAAGCTTACATTATGGCCTGGAAATTAGGATGCAAGGGCTTAACGGTTTACAGAGATCACACAAAAAAGGATCAGGTTTTTGAGTTTGGAAACGGAAGCGTTGCCAAAAGTGGAATTGCTGCAAAAATGTGTCCCAACTGTGACATCCCCCTTAAGCGCGATAAAAAATGTCTTAAGTGCGAACGCTGTGGTTTTTCGACCTGTGAACTATAATTAGACATGATTTATGAAATTATCGGTTGGTTAGGGGCAGTTTTAATACTTCTTGCATATCTACTTCTTACGTTAAAGAAAATTCGTTCTAATTCGAGGTGTTTTCAAATTTTAAATCTTCTTGGGGCGATTTTCGTAATTATTAATTCGCTTGTGCACCACGCGTTGCCCTCGGTCGGCTTAAATATTATTTGGGTTTTAATTGCAATTGTCGGTCTGGCAAGGATTGATTCTAGATAATGTATAATGCCTCATGGCTGTTTATACGAAGACAGGCGACAAAGGAAAAACGGGAACTTTTGGTGGGAAAAGGGTTTCAAAATCCTCAAAATTAATTAATACAATCGGATCGATCGACGAACTTAATTCGTTTTTAGGAATTATCAGGGGACTTACCGAAATTCAACGAAACCTATTTGCCATAAATGCAATTTTGACGGGGGCTAAATTGAAACTTCCTTTAGATGCCACAAAAAAGTTAGAAATGGAAATCGATAAAATTGAGGGGAGTATTCCAACGCAGAAAAATTTTCTGATTTATGGCGGTACCAAAAAAGCGACCCAACTTTACTATGCCCGGGCCCTCTGCCGTCGTGCGGAACGCTCGCTTGTAGCTTTTTATCACCAATCACCAATCACTAACCACGAACCACTTGTCTATATAAATCGTCTATCCGATTATCTTTTTATGCTGGCAAGAGCGGAAAATCACAAGGAAGGTTATAAGGAGAATTTCTGGAAAACCTCTAAATAACAAAAGCACCCCAGGCTTGACTTTTATCTATCCCATAGTAGAATATTCAAATTTAAGTTCGATGCACATTTAAACAAAAACTGAGGCTGGTTATCCTCTTTGTGGTTTGGGGACAAAATGATTGAAAGCTCAATTTTTGCAGGAACTTTCTCTCAATTGTTTCCAAATCTATTTAATCGGAGGATAAAATGTTCACGTCAAGAAGATTGATTTTTGAAAAAGGACAATTTGGTAAGTTTGTCTTTTTGTTTCTGGTTGGGTCAATAGCAGGATATCGTGCATTTGGTAAGACGCATGGTACCATGTCAGATCAAACTAATTTGATCTATTTACTTTTTTTGTTCATAGTTATGTCTATCTGTGTTGTCTGGTGCTGGGACATAATTAAGATGGCTGCAAAAACAGGTAATGAAGAATCAGAAGAACCAAAAGTGGAATAAACCAAATAGTCTCGCCAGGACACCGATTAAAAATTAAAAAATAAAATCGGTGTTCTGAGAAAGTTTTATTTCAAATATTGACTTACAAAACTCTATAAACGATAATTAATTCATTATATGGCAGAATCTTCATCGGAAGTTGACAATAAGCCCGGATTTTTTAAATCAGCATTGTCACGGTTTAGTCTTAAAGGGGGAGAACGTGTGATTAAGAAAACCGAAAGAGAACTCCAATTAGAAGCTTTTGAGTCTTATCAAGAGAGTTTGTCAAAATCACAAGACAGTGGTGTAAAATCTATTGCAAGAGGATTGGAAGATAAAATTAATCGATTGGCAGGTAAATTTTCAGAGGCTAAAAAGGAAAATTCAGGTTTGTCTTCTGAACAGTTTCTAAATGAGGAGAACAAAGGACGTTCACATGTAACGATAGAAGGGGCCGGCTGGAATCCAAATGATTCTTTAATGAATAATTGGGCAAAAAAACCACAAAGTGAAGGGTGGGGTGTTCTCAGTGCTCGGGGAATTTCTGATCTTTTGGGTGAGAGAGATTACGTTGATGTTGATAAACGATTTAAAAGGAGCGATGCAAGCTCGACTCTTCCGGAAAGCGTAGTTCACACCGTTAGGAGCAGTTTTGGCGGAATTGTAAATGAAAATAGTCATTTTAGTCAATGCTGGACTCCAGTGACCAATTCTGATTTTAGCAAAACAAACATCTTTGTTGGTTTGAAACGGGAAGATAGACAACCCAGTGCTTCATATTTTACCGCCAACGAGGGCGGTATAAGAGGATTGGCAATTCAAGTTAGCGTGCCCACTTTAGCTACTGCGGTTGAAAAACAGGCATCTTCACTTTAATTTATATTAAATTTGTTTAGAATCTTGGCACCTGTAATGCTACAATGATTCCGTATAGTTGCCACTCCCGAAACTTTAAAACCTGAGGCTTCGGTGTATCGGTGTGACAGAAAGAGCTATAACCCTTGACAAACATCAAGTAACATGTTACTTTATATGCATGTTAACCAAGCGTACAAACGTGCTACTCTCCGAAGAAGATCACTTAATGCTTACCAATTTAGCCAAGGAGTCTAATAAGACGATTGGAGAGCTTGTCCGTCATGCTGTTAAAAAGACGTACAAGATCAATAAAAGAAAGACTAAGTCTAAAATAAACAAAGAGCTTGAAGCGGCTATTAAAAGCGGTTGGAAATATTTAAAACATCCCGAAATTCCTTTGGATTATAAAGCATTAATAGAGTATGGACGCAAATATTAAAAACTTTATTGTTGACGCTTCGTATTTACTTTCGGTTTTATTACCCGATGAGGCATCGAGTGAAGAGTCTAAAAAACATCTTACCATGATAATAAACAGGACTTATAAGTTTTTTGCCCCTAAAATTTTGGAATTCGAAGTTTGTAACAGCATAAAAACGACAGTAATACGTAATAGAATCGGAAAGACTTCGGCAGAAAAGATACTCACAAGATTTAACAAAATACCAATAAATTATTTAGATATAAATAGAGAAAGAGTTTTAGATCTTTCAATAAATAAAAACTTAACATTTTATGATGCTTCATATTTGTATTTAGCTAGGATTAATAAATATAAACTTTTAACTTTGGATAAAAAGTTAGAGAAGCTTTAAAATAAATGATCAACAATATTAAAATTATTAAACTACTTGCGACAGAGGTTCAAAAACATTTTTTTGAGTTATTAGATAAACTTGTTTCCGGTGAATTGTTAAGGATAGAAATTAAGTTGGGGGGCAAAGTTATAGCTATAATGACGCCGATTACTAAATGAGAATCACTTTCAAATAATCTCAGGTCTTTCAATTTACTCCCTCTAGTCTTAAAATGATTTTATATGGCTGCCACCCCTGAAACACTAAGACCGGAGGCTTTGGAAATTACTGAACATCAAGAAGAGTTTATCGTACCTGAAACTCTTCAACAAAGCGGGATGAAGGTGGTTCAAAAAAACTTTAAAGCCCAGATTAACGACGATAAGGGGGCACCCTTAATACAAACACCCCCAACGCAG
The DNA here is from genome assembly GCA_964500695.1 of uncultured Gammaproteobacteria bacterium. Classification (GTDB taxonomy): domain Bacteria; phylum Patescibacteriota; class Microgenomatia; order UBA8517; family UBA8517; genus CAZCNT01. Next base: position 34,869 of record CAZCNT010000001.1, read on the forward strand.
GTTATTACAGTCAGCACACCTTCCGATCAGGCGACTCTCACTAAACAGGCCGGCGGGTCGGTAGCTTCATCTCTCACTTGGCTGGCTGCTTTTTGGCTCAGGGTTATTAAAAAAGCATTGCATTTTGGTTGGAAAATAGTCGGAAAGGAGCAAAATGTATCTTGATGGTGTAAATTTTGGTGTGATAATTTTTTCTGCGGTAGGAATTGCCTTATTTATATTTCTGATGGTGGCCATGGGCTATCTAATTTTTGCGATGTTTAGACACAGAAAACGGGAAGAAACTTCAATCGATTCGGTTCTTCTTTCCGTGGCACTTCCCCGGAATAACGAGATAAAAATTGATGCCATGGAGCAGCTTTTCTCTTCTCTCTATTCGATTAAAAAGGGTGGTTATTGGCAAAAATTTGATATTCAACCGGCAATTTCCTTCGAAATTGTGGCGAAGCAAGAAGATATTAGGTTTTATGTCTGGGCGCCGAAGAAGCTTAAGGATTTAGTCGAAAAGCAAATTAATGGGAGTTACCCGGATGCAGAGATTCTTGAAACAGATGAATACAACATTTTTACGAGTGACGGTAAAGTTGCTTATAAGTCTTTTCAACTGTCAAAAAGTTCCTTTTTTCCAGTAAAAACATTTAAAGATTTGGCAACCGATCCGATGGGGGGAATTACCTCGGCTTTAGCTAAAATGGGACCCGGTGAGGCTGCTGCAATTCAGGTTATAATTTCTCCCGCAGAGAACGATTGGCAAAAAGAGGGGAGCCATTTTATAAGTGATACCAAAAAACAGGAAAGCGACCCGGAAAAAGCCAAGTTTTCCACCTCTGCAAAAACTCTTGAGGCAGTAGAAAATAAAGTGGGGAAACCGGGTTTTGAAACTTCTATAAGAATTATTGCAATTTCCGACGACGAAGCCTCTGCAAAAAGCCATGTAGCAAACATTTCAAGCGCTTTTGCTCAGTTTAACGGGGATCTAAATAATCTAAAGAGTAGGAAAATCCGTCGGAAGGGCGCTTTTATGGAAGATTTTCTTTACCGATACCTACCCATGTTTAATGTTTTTGGCAATCATCCTTCGATTCTAAATTCCGAAGAGTTGGCTACAATATTTCACTTTCCCAACAGACAGATTACTACCCCGCATGTTTTTTGGCTTAATGCAAAAACAGCGCCTGCCCCGGCCCAAATTCCCAACGAGGGGCTTCATTTGGGGGTAAGCAGCTATCGTGGTATTAAGCGGGAGGTTTATATAGGGAATGAAGACAGAATGCGCCATATTTACATTATTGGAAAAACCGGAACCGGAAAATCGGAAATTCTTAAAGACATGATTTTACAGGATATAAAGGACGGAAAAGGACTTTGTTTTATGGATCCGCACGGAGATGCAATTGAAGATATTCTGAAGCTAATTCCACCCGAAAGAGTAGAAGATGTAATTTATTTTAACCCCAATGATACCCAGCGCCCTATTGGAATGAACTTACTTGAAGCCAGAACCGAAGACGAGAAACATTTTGCGGCAACTAGCATTATTAATCTTATGTACAAGCTTTTTGATCCTTACAAAACCGGGATTGTAGGACCAAGATTTGAACATGGAGTTAGAAATGCCATGCTTACCGTAATGGCAGAACCGGGAAATACGTTTGTCGAACTGATGCGCGCCATGACGGACTCCAGATATGTTCAGGAACTTCTGCCCAAGGTTACCGACCCGATTATTCGGAGATATTGGACAGATCAGATTGCGCAAACTAGCGACTTTCACAAGTCGGAGGTGTTGGATTATACGGTTTCAAAGTTTGGCCGTTTTGTTACAAATAAATTAATCAGAAATATCATAGGGCAGCCTCAAAGCTCGTTTGATTTCAGAAAAATTATGGATGAAGGAAAAATTCTTCTTGTTAACCTGGCAAAAGGAGAATTGGGGGAGGAGAACAGTAATTTTTTGGGACTTCTTTTAGTTCCCAGGATTCTTATGGCTGCAATGAGCCGCGCAGATGTTCCGATGGAGCAGCGCCGCGATTTTTACTTTTATGTTGATGAGTTTCAAAATTTTGCTACCCCGGATTTTGCCGTGATTCTTTCCGAAGCCAGAAAATACCGTCTTGGTCTTTGCGTTGCCAATCAGTTTATCGGTCAGGTGGAAGATGAGGTCAAAAACGCCGTATTTGGAAATGTGGGTACAAAAATAAGTTTTAGGGTGGGTGTATCAGACGCCAATTTTTTGGCGCATGAATATGCCCCGGTTTTTGGAGAGGACGATTTACTTAATGTTGAACGTTTTCATGCTTATGTAACCACCATCGTTGACAACGAGCCGGTTCCTCCATTTTCTATGGATACGACGAAAGATATAAGTAAGATTAAAGCTATGGAAAGCCCGAGAATTGCTGAAATAATTAAGGAGATGAGCAGACTCAAGTATGGCAGGGACGAGAGACTGGTGGAAGCTGAAATGAACCGAAGGTCTAAACTGTAAGGCAAGTAATAAAAGTAAATAAAGTAATGAAGGTAATACAAGTATGGAAAGTGGATACAAGAAGCTGATAGTTTGGCAGGAAGCTTTAAAGTTGATAGTTTTGGTTTATAGGTTAACGAAGACCTTCCCAAAATCTGAAGACTATGCGCTAAGAGACCAAATAAGGAGAGCGGTGGTCTCGGTGTTAAGCCAGATTGCTGAAGGGTGGCTGCGTAGCTCCAAAAAAGATAAACTTCACTATCTTGAAATTTCATTAGGTTCTTTAATGGAGGTTGAGTCTCAGGCCGAAGTAGCATTAGCAGTTGGGTACTGGAATTTTAACAATCTGCAAGATTTTGAGGCTCAACGGGCCAAAGTTTGCTATCTTCTGGTAAGGTATGTTTCTAAGATTAAGTCCGGTTAGCCTTCTTATTACCTGTATTACTTCTATTACGTTTATTACTTTTTCGTAAGTTTGGTATAATTGCCTCAGTTGGGGACCCTTATAAGCGAAGCTTGAAGCTGGCGCTATAGCAAAATTTTGGGCCATTCGTTCATCGGCTAGGACGGGACTCTTATAAAGTCCAAAGGATAGTTCGACTCTATCATGGCCCACCAAAATTTTGGTATAGCGGAGCGCCATAAAGTATCAAGGATGGTTCGACTCCATCGTGATCCACCAAATTTTGACACACGTTCTAAAGAATGTGATAAACAGAGCTTGCTTCTCGAAGACTCGAAGTAAAGCCCAAAGGATGGCTATAGTCCTGAGCGGAGTCGAAGGATTCGACTCCATCCAGACCCACCAAGAGTTATATATTCTCCCCACAAATTACCGATAAAGAGGCTCTTAATTTTTGGAAGTTTTCGTTAATATCACTTGACGTATCAATTACGGCCAGGTTTGGTTGTTTTTTCCTTCTTAAATCTAAAATAGCCTTTAGATACTGTTCATATAATAATGTTAAAAATTCTTGATTCATATGGTTCCCTTGTCTGTTTTCCAGAGTAGTTCTTTTCATGGAGGTTTCAGGTGTTTGCATAAAAATAACTACAGCATCCATGTTTATACTGGCCCTAAATATCCACCCCTGTTCTGTATCAAAATAATCCTGAAGTGGAATTTCTCCATACATAAGCCGGGCTGCAGTAAAAATTGCATGATCCACAAGACCTCTATTGTGGACGGTAATAGCAGTATCTTCTATACCCCTTTTCCTCTTTTCCATCTCGGACACTATAAATTCCCCAAAAGCCCCTGCAAGCCTCAGGTGTTGTTGTGTCATGGCATCTTGGGGCATGATTTTCTTCCAGTTTTTTATATGTGCGTAGGGTTCTGATGTCATTAATATATTTTTATGGCCCAGTGAAATTAGCTTCTCTATAAGAGTATCCTTGCCGGTTCTAGGCATACCGATTATGGCAATATTTCTGGAAGTTTGATTTAGTTTACGGCCTTTAAACGGTAGTAGATTGAACACGGAATCGACATTTGGTATTTCTTGAGGAGTCGAATCTCGGCTTAGCTCGTTTTTAAAAAGTAATCCCTCGATGGTGTATTTTTCGGCCAAAAGAACATCGCGCTCAATGCCAATTCTGGGTTCAATTTTGGCAACAGCTTTAATCACAGAGTTGTAACCTTCTGAGGACAGCCAAGGATGACCACTTTCCACTTTCATCAAAGGGATTTTAACAGATAAGACAATTTATAGCTCAATGAGGGTTTGTTTCTTGCCTGTCTCTGTTATTTGAGCCAGCTCCAAGTAGCGCTCGGTTGTGGAAAGACGCTTGTGACCGGAGACCTGAGAAAGAAGTACCAAGTCAACTTCATTTTTGAGATTCTCAACAATAAAAGTAGTTCTTAAGTCATTAACCGAGTAGCTGGGAAGCTCTGCCCGCTGCATATACCTGGAGATTGAAGCCCTGATGTTTCTGACCGCCAAAGGCTTACCGTTTTTGCTGATAAAAACATAGGGAGAGTCAGACTTGGGTCTGATATTCATATAAGAAACAAGGGTTTCTTGGGATGGATTGTTCAATGGAATGTTTCTTTCCGGTTGGGTGGCATAGGACTCAACTTTGAGAGAACCGTCCTTGACACCCACAGTTTTAAGATTGGCCACCTCCGAAATTCGAAGCCCCGTTTGTAGTATCAATTCAATGATCGCCGCGATCCGAATGTCGCTTCTGACAACGTCCCTCAGTGCCCTATATTCGAGCTGAGAGAGAAACCTGGGAAGTGAGTTTTCGATTTTGGGATGGGCAACGGATGCTGACACATCCCCGGTTATGATATTTTCGGAAATCATCCATCTGAAGAAAGTTTTAACGGCATTAAGTTTTCTACTTACCGACTTGGCTGTGTATTTATCGGCCAAAAGAGTGTCGCGGAAGGAATCAAGATCGTCGGGTCTAACCTGTGTGGGTGTAACCTTACTCTTTTTGATCAAAAATTCCACTAACTGTTCAAGATCGCTTTTGTAGGCCAAAATAGTCGCCGGAGAGCGACTTTTAGCTTTCAACGATTCGATAAACTTAGGAAGCAGGTTTTTTATCGTAAATACGTCTTTCATTGTATCTTCTGTCATAGCTGTATAATTGAATTATCGAGACACAATTATAGCCTATTTTTTGGAATAGTCAATTATTACAGGATGAAAATCAAAACGAGAGGAAAAGTTGGTAAAGATATTAAGGAGTTTTTTGGGCGTGTCTGGGGATATGCGGTTTGGGTTTTGATCTTGATTTTAACAATTTCGGTAATACGTAACGTTAGAAAGGCAATTTCGATTAGAAGTGAGATTGCGCGTGAGCAGACAAAAGTGGACAAAATTAAAGAGGAAAATGCCAGATTGGAGAGGGAGATTCTCCAAACCCAAAGCGGGGCTTTTATCGAAAAGCAAGTTCGCGACAGACTGGGACTGGTTAAAGAAGGGGAGGCCACCGTGGTTTTGCCGGATGAAGAAACATTAAGAAAGTTAGCGCCTCAGATTCTGCAGGATTCAGATACCCTTCCTGACCCAAACTGGAAGAAATGGATACAATTATTTATTTCCAAATAATATCCAACCCCGCAAGTTTGCAGCACGAACCGTATGTGAATAATATTGAAAAGGTGAGTGCTAAAAACCGTTTAGGGTGGTTGAAACTATTCCTTTAGTTTTTTTCCAAGAAAAACACCCCTCTTTAATAATCCTTGCGGATAACCTTGTTACAGGTTGGGGGTGTTGTTTTGCACTTTGCGGATTTATTACTTGTATTACTTGGTGACGAACGTGATGTTGCCGAATACGTTCTCGAAGGCGAGTTTTATCTTGTCTTCAAGTGTCTTTCCGTTATCGTCACGTTCCGTCCAGCTGAATGCTTGTCCGATCGAGACTGAAACCTCATAGGGATGCATCCAGATCTCGGTGGTGCCTGGTAAAGCCATGAGCTTTCGAACCAAGGACGCACCTTCGGAACCAATCTTGGTAAGGTAGCTTCCGCTTGAATCACGCAGAGGACGTTTAAAGTCCTCGATAACTGAGCGTGAAACCTCAAAGTTGGTGTGATACTCCAGCCTACCACTTTGGGACTTTCCGATAACCACTTTCTTACCAGATGGAATTCCCTGTATCCTGCCCAGTTCTTTGAATGTGTTCTCGACAATTTCGTCGATTCTTTCATCCCATCGCCGCCAGGGTCGTTTTGAGTCATCAATGTATACACTGACTTCGTATGGCTTTACGAAGATATCGTGGACGCCGAGGCGGAACAGATCACGGACCATGTTGGCAACAATTTGCCCTTGATCGTGAAGAGCGTTCTCGTACGAACCCGACAACCAGAATGCGTAGTGATCGATCGATGACTTTCCGACCACCACATTGGTGTGAAAAGCACGACTTTTATCACTGTGTATCTCGACTTGAAATTTAAGTTCCATGACCAATCTCCTTTTTCATCATCATCTTCATTTGGATACGATTTTTCGAAAAGCAACTTCTTTTCCAATCCGCAAATTTAAGGTGCAAAACTGAAGCAGAATGGTACCACCACCACACATAAAAGTCAAGCTTATAGGATGAACCCGCAAAATTTTGGGGCCAAAAATTGGGGTTTTGAGAGTGATAAATCTACGGTAGTGTTTCTAAATAATTTTTCAATTGCTTTCGAATTACTCTTCTGCCCATACTCGTTTTGAGATATCTCTCTCGAGCTTCAGCGTCTGTTTTTAGTAGATAGGCTTCGTAGTAAATTAGATCAAAAGGTTTGCGGGGAGCAGTTGAAAAATTCTTACCTGAGTTATGTTCTTTAAATCTTCGTCTAAGATTAGAAGTCGTACCCGTGTAGAAATCGTTATCTTTTGCAGAACGGAGAATGTATAGGTAGTGCATGAAATTATTATATTACGTTGGGGTCATCAAACTCGCTTTGCTCGTTCCGACCCCACGAGGTTGGAAGAAAAAGAGCAAAAAAAAGGCTCCCTTTCGGGAGCTCTCTTTTTCTTTGATGACCTCGGTTGCGGGGCCAGAGGTCGCATCTGGCCTGAAAGATTATGAGCCTTTCGTGCACTGTACACTACCCCGCATGTAGCTAACTTTGGTATTATAACATAGGTGTGGATAAATCTGGTAAAATATGCGTTAAGCCAATGTAGCTCAGCGGTAGAGCGTTCGTTTCATAAGCGAAAAGTCGAAGGTCCGACTCCTTCCATTGGCACAAGTAAACTCTCTTGACAAGTTGTACATACTCTTGTACACTTTTACCATGACTGGAATAATTAACATATCCGATGCGAGATCAAAGCTTCCTGCGTTGGTGGACGAAGTTGGTGAGGGTCTGTCCCGTTTTTTGATTACAGTAAACAGCAAACCGAAGGCGGTCCTTATTGGTGTTGAAGAATTGGAATCCCTGGAAGAAACTGCTGAAATTATGGCTATTCCTGGAGCTTATAAGGCTATCAAAAAAGGTTACAAACAAGCTAAAATTGGCGATGGCGTCGCCTGGTCTGAATTTAAGAAAAAGTATAATATTGAGTGATGAGGCTTTTTCTTACCAAGCAGGCAAAAAGAGAATTCTTCAAGCTTCCCGCTCCAGAACAAAAAAAAGCGGCTAGAAAAATAAACCTATTAGAGGAAAGACCACTTATCGGTAAAAAACTTGGTGGGGAATTAGGCAATTTACGTTGCCTCCGTTTCTGGCCTTACAGAATTATCTATCACGTCGAGCAGAAAAAGAAGGAAATTTGGGTTGATCATATAATTCACAGGCAGGGAGCGTATAAATGAGTTTTGGGTTATAATTGTGATTGAATATGGACAAGAAACGAATTTTAACCGGCGATCGGCCCACAGGCAAAATGCACCTGGGGCACTTTGTAGGGAGCTTGAAAAATAGAGTAAAGCTTCAGGATTCCTATGACCAATTTGTAATGATTGCCGATGTGCAGGCGTTGACCGATAATTTTGAGAATCCTGGAAAAGTCAGAGCCAGTATAAAAGAGGTACTTTTGGATTACCTTGCAGTCGGAATTGATCCTAAAAAGACCACGATTTTGATCCAATCCATGATTCCCGAAATTGCCGAATTAACTGTGTTTTACTTGAATTTAGTCACTCTTGAGAGGGTTCTTCGAAATCCGACAGTAAAAGACGAAATTAAACAAAAAGGATTTGGGCAAAATATTCCTTCAGGGTTTGCAATGTATCCGGTCTCACAAGCTGCCGATATAACTGTTTTTAACGCTGACTTGGTTCCTGTCGGTGAAGATCAGCTTCCCATGATTGAGCAAACCCGCGAGATCGTCAGAAAGTTTAACTCTTTGTACAGTAAGGTTTTTGTCGAACCTGAAGCTTTGGTAGGGGAAGTTAAAAGACTTCCAGGAACGGATGGGACTAAGATGGGCAAAAGTGTGAATAATGCGATATATTTGTCAGATGGCGAAGAGGAGCTTAAAAAGAAAGTGATGAACATGTACACCGATCCAGATCGGATTCATTCCACGGATCCTGGGAAGGTTGAGGGAAATCCTGTTTTTATCTATCATGACGTTTTTAACCCGAATAAATCCGAGGTTGAAGAGCTAAAAAAGATGTATAAAGAGGGAAAGGTTGGAGACGTTGAAGTTAAAGAGAAACTTTTTGTTGCCCTAAACACTTTTCTGAAACCAATTAGAGAGAGAAGATCTGAGTTTGAAGGAAAAGATGCTGAGTTGGAGAAGATTCTGAAAGAAGGAACAGAAAAAGCCCGTGAAGTGGCTAAAGAGACAATGCAAAAAGTTAGACACGCGATGAAGATTGATTACTTCTGAAATGGATCCAATAAATTTTGAACAATTCGAAGCTGTTGATATTCGTATCGGCACGGTTAAGAAAGCCGACGTGCCGGAGTGGAGCCATTGGGTTATCCGAATGGAGGTTGATTTTGGACCGGAAATCGGAACTAAAAAAGCATTTTCCGGAATAATGAAGTTTTTTACTCCCGAGGATCTTATCGGAAAACAATTTCCATTTGTTGTTAATCTTGAACCCAAGAAAATTGGGCCGGACAAGGAGATGAGCGAGGCAATGATGATTATGTGTGTGCCAAAAGAAGATGAAGAAACTCCAACCGTTCTTTTCAAGCTCCAAAAGAAAGTTCCAGATGGAACTAAGGTGCGCTAACGCACAAATACAAAACTCTAATTTCTAAATCCTAATTAAATCCAAAATTGGAATTTGTAAATTAAAATTTATTTAGAGTTTAGAATTTAGGATTTAGGGTTTCAGCTTTAACAAAGCTGATGTATAATCCCTCTGTATGGACCCAACCAAATTAATTCAAAAAAAACGCCCTCAGGGTAAAAAACAGGTTCAGTTCAAACTAAAAATCAATCTTTGGACTATTGCTTTGGGGCTTCTGGTGGTTTTCTTCGTTGTTCCTCTTATCATTACCGGAGTACAGATGGCGGGGAGTAGTAATAATGTTGAAATTTCCCAGCTACTGAGTGATGTTAAAACCGGCAAGACTGACAAAATATTAATCGAGAGCAATAAATTGATTGTTACGTATAAGGATGGAACAGTTAAGCTTTCCACCAAAGAGGATGTTGAAGGTTTTAGCCAGCTTTTAAAAGATTCCGGAATAGACCCCTCAACTGTTAAGTTTTCGGTTGTTGACCAATCTTTGACAAAAACTCTGGGGGAAGTTGCAGGGATTGTCTTACCACTTCTTCTAATGGCAGGATTTTTTTACTATATTTTGCGCGCTCAAACTAAAGGGGCACAGGACATTTTTTCTTTCGGAAGAAGTAAGGCCAGGCTATTTGCTAAGGGAAAACAGGATACGACTTTTAAAGACGTAGCCGGAGTTGACGAGGCTAAAAAAGAACTTGAAGAACTGGTAGATTTTCTTAAATACCCCGCAAAATACAGAAAAATGGGAGCACGTACCCCGAAAGGCGCCCTTTTGGTCGGCCCAGCAGGAGTAGGAAAAACTTTATTGGCGAAAGCGGTAGCAGGGGAAGCCGGAGTTCCGTTTTTTTCAATGGCAGGGAGCGAATTTATGGAAATGCTTGTTGGAGTTGGTGCAAGTAGAGTTCGGGATCTTTTTGGCCAGGCAAAAACAGCTGCCCCCTCAATAATTTTTATTGACGAAATTGACGCTATCGGGCGCCAAAGAGGACGCGGAATGATGGGCGGGCATGATGAGAGAGAGCAAACCTTGAACCAGATCTTAGTAGAAATGGACGGTTTTACTCCGAATGATAACGTCGTAGTCCTTGCTGCAACAAATAGAGGAGATTTGCTTGATCCCGCACTTCTCAGACCGGGACGTTTTGACAGACGTGTAATGCTTGATATGCCGGACAAAGAGGGAAGACTTGCGATTCTTCTAATCCATGCTCGTGGTAAAAGTTTTGGCAAAAAGATCGATTGGGGCAGGGTAGCAGACCGCACAGTTGGATTTTCGGGAGCAGATCTTGAGAATATGCTTAATGAAGCTGCAATAGGGGCAGCCAGAAATGGTAAAAATGAGATTGGGATGGTTGATATTGAAGAATCAGCCACAAAAGTTAAACTTGGACCGGCAAAAAAGAGACTTCAAAGCGAGGAAGATAAAAAGATCACAGCCTACCACGAGGCCGGGCATGGAATTGTTACCCATTTTTTAACAAAAACCGATCCGGTTCACCGAATCTCGATTGTGGCCCGCGGAATGAGCCTGGGACACACATTGATTCCTCCTGCGGCTGACAGGACCCATGAGACCAAGTCCAGGCTCTTGGAACAGATCACAGCGATGCTGGGAGGCCGTGCCGCGGAGGAGGTTGTATTTAACGAAATGACGAGTGGAGCCAGTAACGATATTGCTCAGGCGACAAAAATTGCCCGCGCGATGGTAATTGAATTTGGAATGAGTGACTTGGGGCCAATTAATCTGGGGGATGATATGGGAATGGGAGACTTTGGGCAGATGGAATGGTTTGAGGGAGCCAAGAATTCCCCGGCATTTTTGGAAAAAATTGATATTGAAGTCAAAAAGATTTTGGATTCCTGCTACAAGGTAGCTGTTAAACTGGTTAAAGAAAAGAGAAAGCTTTTGGACAAAGTAAGCGATGCTTTAATAAAAAAAGAAACCTTGGACAGGGACGACTTCGAGGGAATTGTTGGCCACAAGTCGGGCGACGGGAAACTGTAGATTTGTTTATTTTTGATTGACTTCAACGAAAGTTTCAGATGGGATACAATACACTCATGTCTAAGCTGGTTATTATAGATGGTAATGCAATTCTGCACCGGGCGTTTCATGCGCTGCCTCCATTAACCACAAAGCGCGGGGAGCCGATAAATGCTGTCTATGGGCTCGTTAGTATGATCCTAAGGGTTATCACGGACCTAAAACCAACTCATATAGCCGTAACTTTCGATGAAAGGGCTCCGACTTTTCGTCAAAAAGAACTTCCAACCTATCAAGCCCAACGTCCGCCGATGGCGGAAGATTTAGGATCGCAGTTTTCAAAAGCCCGTGAATTTTTAGCTGCGGCAAACATTTCCGTTTATTCAAAACCGGGATTTGAGGCGGATGATGTAATTGGCACCATAGCAACTAGAGCTCAGAGCCTAGAGCCTAGTAAAAAAACTAAGCTCCAAGCTCTAACCCCTAATCTCTCCGAGGTAATTATCGTCACAGGGGACAGGGATCAGCTTCAACTGGTTGATGATAAAAAGAGAATCAAACTTTACATGCCTGTTGCGGGACTAATCAATGCCAAGCTCTATGATGAAGCGGAAACGATCGAGCGAATGGGAGTTCCTCCGGTACAGATTACAGATCTGAAGGCTCTAACGGGGGATGCTTCCGATAACTACTTTGGAGTTCCCGGGATTGGGCCAAAAACGGCGATAATCCTGCTTTCTAAATATAAATCAGTAAAAGAAATTTATGAACATCTAAACGAGATTCCGAGTAATGTTCGCGAAAAGCTTGGAAAAGGAAAAAAATCAGCCGACCAATCATATTTTCTGGCAACAATTGTGCGTGATGTTCCGCTCGATTTAGACTTTGGGGCTATGGGAAAGTGGAATATATCAGGGCCAGAAGTGATAAAGTTGTTTGAGGAGTTTGGATTTAAGACTTTAACAAAAAGGATTCAGGAGGTAAGTAAAAAAATTGAAGAAGATAAACAAGTCAAAATGTTCTGACTTATATAATATATATTATGAAAGTAGCGATAGTACACGATTATTTACTAGATTATGGCGGTGCTGAAGAAGTTTTAGCCGTGTTGCACGAAACCTTTCCCGAAGCGCCGATCTACTTATCTTTATTAGATAAAAAGGGCTTAGGGAAGTTTGGACAGAAATTTGAAGGTGCAAAAATTATAACTTCATGGTTTAACAGACTGCCATTTGCCTCAAAATTAATTTCTCCCCTAAGGTTTCTGATTCCATTGATATGGTCGAGCTTTGATTTTTCTGAATATGATGTTGTTATAACTTCCGCCAGTTGGGCAGTAACTAAAGGAATTAAAAAGGGGGAAGGAATGATTGAGATCTGTTATCTTCACACACCGCCGAGATATTTGTATGGTTACGAGACTTCGCGGAAATGGAAAGGGAAGTGGTATGGACTTTTGATTGATATTTACGCAAAAGTTGTTAATAAATTTATGCGGGCATATGATTTTCGTCAGGCGCAAAAAGTTGATTATTTTATAGCCAATTCCAAAAACGTAGGTAGGCGAATTGAAAAGTTTTATAAGCGAACCGATTATAAAGTTATCTATCCGCCGATAAACATTCCGCGTATTAAGCCAACTAATGATAAAGATAACTATTTTATAACCGGGGGAAGAATGACTGCTGCCAAAAATTTTGACTTAATTATCAAAACTTGCCAGAAGGCAAATGTTAAATTAAAGGTGTTTGGAGGAGGAGTAAGCAAGGAGTATTTAAAATCGATTGCACGGGGCGAAACGATATTTATGGGTAAAATAAATGACCAGGAAAAAACCAGGTTAATGTTAAAAGCAAAGGCATTTATTTTAGCTCAAATTGATGAAGATTTTGGTATGACGGCACTTGAAGCGGCGGCTTGTGGTTGTCCGGCAATTGCATTTCGCGGTGGTGGGTATATTGAGTCGGTGGTAGAGGGAAAAACAGGGCTGTTTTTCGACGAACCAACAGTTGAAAGCCTGTCAGAAGCAGTTAGGAAATTCGAAAGGATGAAATTTGATCCAAAAGATTGCATTGCTCAGGCCAAAAAGTTTTCAAAGGAAAGATTCCAAACAGAAATACGCAGATTTGTTGAGGAACGGATTCACACGGATAAATGACGGATAAACTTCTCTATGCAGACCTGACTTATAAGGTTCGCGGAGCATTTTTTACAATTTACAACATTCTTGGGTTTGGTCATAAAGAGATTATCTATCAAAAAGCGCTGGCTAAGGAATTAGACAAGATTGGAATAAAATATAAACGTGAACCAAGATTGAAAATTATTTATGATGGCGATGTACTAGGAACGTACGTGCCCGACTTTTTGATTGAGGATAAAATTATTGTTGAGTTGAAATCGACCCAGTATTTCCCTCCCGACTTAGGTAAACAAATATTAAATTATCTCAAAGTAACTGGCTATAAACTTGCCTTGGCTGTGAATTTTGGACAATCCAAATTAGATATTAGACGGAGAATTCTGACCTAATAATCTGTGTGATCTGTTTTACAATCTGTGTTAATCTTTAGTAATGCCTGAATTACCGGAAGTTGAAACGATTAAACTTCAGTTAGAAAAGCTGATTGTCGGTAAAGAAATCTTGGCGATTGAAACCGATACTCCCAAAATGGTCCAGCCCTCAGTCTCAATTGTTCAAAAGGTTATCGTGGGGGCCAAAATTGTCAAGATTGAAAGAAGGGCAAAGTTGATTCAGTTTTATTTTGATAACGGCCGGGTTTTAATTAGTCATCTAAAATTAACGGGGAGGTTATTGGTTCGGAGAAAGTCGGATCCCAAAGATGATTGGCAGAGAATTATCGTCTCTTTGTCCGGTGGTTTGGAATTAAGATTTGCAGACCTTCGGAAATTCGGCTGGCTGAAATTGATCACGGATAACACCGAGCTTAAGAAAATATTGGGTGGGTACGGACCGGAAGCAGACAAAGTTACTTTAAAAGAATTTGGGGAGATTCTGGCAAAAACTTCCCGACCCATTAAAGTGGTTCTTATGGATCAGGCCACAATTTCCGGAATCGGCAATATCTACGCGGCCGACGCCCTTAACTTGGCCAAAATTGATCCACGGCGTCCCGCTAAGAGTTTAAATTCCGGTGAAGAAAAAGCGCTTCAGGAAGCCATCCTGAAGGTTTTAAAGTTGGGGATTAAGTTCGGTGGCGCCTCTGATCAATTTTATTTGGATGCATTGGGCGCAAAAGGTCATTATCAGGATCACTTTTTGGTTTATAATCGTCAGGGTGAAAAGTGCTTCAATTGTGGCAGCCCGATTAAAAAAATCCGTCTGGCCGGCCGTGGTACCTACTTTTGCCCGGAATGCCAAAAATAACCTACTTTTTAAATGTTGTATACAAATCGAAAAGTTTTTGAGCGGTATTTTTTGCTGAAAAACTCAAAGCGTATTCGTAGGTTTTTTGCGAAAGACTATAATAGTTTTCTTTGTTTTTTGCGATTTCACTTATCTTTTCTGCGATTTTTTTAGGATTTCTTTCGCAAATATATCCGGATTGGTTGTCAATTATCAGTTCTTCAAGACCAGAACCTTTTAAAGATATGGTAGGAATTCCTGAAGCCATAGCTTCAAGGATTGAAATCGGCATAACCTCGCTTAATGATGGTGTAATAAAAAGATGAACAGACTTGTATATTTCCGGAATAAGTTTTCTGTCAACCACTCCCGTAAAGGTTATATTATTTTCAAGTCCCAATTTAAATGTTTGATCCTGCATTTTTTGAAAAAGAAGACCCGAACCTAAAATCCAAAATTTAAAATTGGGGATTAACTTTTTGAGCTCTCTGGCTATCTTAATCAATTCCAGAGGGTTTTTTTCTCTATCCAACCTGCCGGTATAAGCCAGTGTCAGGGGATGAAAGGGTTTTTCTTGAGGTTTATTAAAAAAGAAATCCTCGACGCCATTATTGACAATAATGGTGTTTTTAATGCCGTGTTTAATCAGTCTTTTTTCAGTGTTTGACGATGGACAAATAACCTTCTTTGATTTTTTGGAAATTTTGACTAAGTCTCTAATCAATATTTTTGAGGTCGCGTCATAACCTTTGGGAAAGTAATAATTTAAATACTGCTCATATTGTGTATGGGCAGTAAAGAAAAGAGGTTTGCCCAGCCTATCCGCTATTTGCGAAGCCGCCTGCCCGATTATTAAGGGATGGTGTGTATGGACAATATCTATTTTTAATTTTTTGATTTTTTTTGTGGGTAAGAAGGGAATTCCCATAGGATAATTTTTAATAAACGGGTTAGGCAGAGACGGATATCGGATAACATCTTTATATTGGTCTTTATATCCCGGGAACGATGGGGCAAGAATATATACTTTATGGCCAAGTTTCCTCAGAGCATCGGCTGTTGAGCTAATGTGATAAGTGACCCCGTTTGCTGTGGGAAGATAACTGGCTGTTGTGAATAGGATGTGCATTGGGGTGTATTATACTTCATGAGATGATAAAAAAACTGAAACTTGTCAATTTTAGAAATTTCAAGGCCAAAACGTTGGATTTTTCCGACAAAGTTACGGTGATTGTCGGACCGAATGCCAGCGGGAAAACTAATATTCTCGAATCTCTTTTTTTACTTTCTACCGGGAAAAGTTTTAAGGCCAGGATTGAATCGGAAACGATTCAATATTCGAGCGATATCGCTCGAATAATAGGTAATACAAGTAATGAAAGTAGTATAAGTAATACACAATTAGAGGTGGTGCAGACGCGCGGGGAGAATGGTTGGCCGAGAAAAAAGCTTCTGGTTAACGGAGTTCCAAAGCGCTTAATTGATTTTGCAGGAAACTTTAGAACAGTTCTTTTTGGCCCTTGGGATATGGATATTGTTACAGAGAGCCCGAGCCTAAGAAGAAGGTTTTTGGATACAGTGCTATCCCAAGTTGATAGGGAATACCGACGTTCCATCCTTTCCTATGAAAAAGGATTAAGGCAAAGAAATCGGGTGCTTTGGACAATGCGGGAGTATCCGACAGGCTCTTCGGGACGCGACAAACTCCTTTTTTGGAACCAACTTCTCATTAAAAATGGGAATTATATTACAGAAGCCAGGGAAAATTTTATCGATTTTTGTAATTCTCACCAGTCACAAGTCACTAGTCACTATTCACTGGAGTACGACAGGTCCCTAATATCTGAGGGAAGACTTGAACAGTACAAAGAAGAGGAAATTGCGGCGGCCACAACACTTGTCGGTCCTCATCGTGATGATTTCATTTTTCTGAAAAGTAATACAAGTAATAAAAGTAACACAGGTAATATAGGTAGGGAACTGGCCTCATTCGGCTCACGGGGTGAACAGAGGATGGGGATTTTGTGGCTAAAAATGGCGGAATTGGATTATATTGAGAAATGCTCTACTCTGGATTCGACTCCCTCGGCAGACCTCAGTTCGCTCACCATTCGTCGGAGCGCGGACTCACGTCCGACGCTTCTTCTCGACGATATATTTTCGGAACTGGATCATGAACACAGGGAAGTGGTTATGCAAATCTCAAAAAAACAACAGACGATAATTACCACGGCAGACCCGCATTTTGTCAGCAATTTGAAAAAAGTGGAGAGAATTGAACTGTTGAGATAGAATATGGATATGGTGGCGACGGAACATGATATAACTCTGACGGAAGCAGAGAAAAGTTTTGAAATGGATTTAAGGGAATTGTCGCCTGACGTGCGTAGTAGGTATGATTGCCTTTATCTGGATGTAAGATTGAAACAGGCCAAAAAGAATTATGGAAAACCGGCAGGACATATGTCTCTTGAAAAAAGACAGGAGCTTATACTGATAGCAAAGACTACCGAGAGTGACGAAGAGGCAAAGAGAGCTCTTGATATGCAAGAATCTTGGGACAGAGCAACTTCGAGGGAGGGGCGACCACCCATAGCCGGAGCACGAGAAGATTAATCTACTACTTCATTCTCCGCAAATAGTGCGTTAAAATAGAAGCATGTTTGTTCCAAAATATGTTATTTCCAATAAGGTCCTCAAAAATATCGGTTCTATTGAAGCTTCTAAAGAAGTAATTGAGAATGCCCCTCTCGTCCCTTCTTTTGAAAAACAGTTCCAATCTGATGCCATGGTACGCACTATCCATCACGGTACCCACATTGAGGGGAACGACTTGACTCTTTATCAAACTAAAAAAATTCTTGAGGGGGCGGAAGTCTATGCCCGGGCGCGGGATATTCAGGAGGTTATAAACTACCGAAATGTCGCCGGACTTCTGGATGAACTTGCAGTTAAAAGAGGAGTGTATGAGGCGGACATGATGCGCGATATTCATAAAGCGACGGTTAATAGAATCGTGGCACCGGAGAGAGCCGGAGTTTTTAGAACTACGGAAGTTGTTATAAAAGAGGAGGAAACCGGAAAAATCATTTTCTCTCCTCCTGCCCATGTAGAGGTACCTTTTCTGGTTGAAGATTTTTTTGCATGGCTGAATGATCCTGAAGCGCTCGAGACTCACCCAATACTCCGGGCGGGAATTGCTCACTACATTTTGGTTGCGATACACCCTTTTGTGGAAGGCAACGGCAGAACCGTAAGAGCGTTTTCAACGCTAATTCTTATGAGGGAGAATTACAATGTCAAGAAGTTTTTCTCCTTGGAAGAACATTTTGATACCGAGCCTGCAGACTATTATGAGGCAATCGCTTCGGTTGACAGGCAATCGCCTAACCTTGCCAGCCGCGAAATTACTCCTTGGCTTGAGTATTTTACGGGGGTGGTTGCAATAGAGCTTACAAAAGTAAAAGACAAAGTCAGGAAGCTTTCGGTTGACTCGAGACTCAAGGTTAAGTTTGGCGAGCAGGTGGCACTCTCCGAGCGTCAGATGAGACTGATAGAATACATTTCCGATCAAGGGAGTGGCGGAATGAATGAGCTTAAACGCGTATTACCCATGGTTTCGGAAGATACGGTGCTTAGAGAAATCAGGGATTTGATGGAAAAAGGAATAATAAAAAAGTCGGGAAGCACTAAGGCGAGTAAATATATATTAGCCGGCAAGTGAGTACGGCTTAACTTTACTTTCTTGCTTTTCCCCAAACTCTCTTTCCATTCTTTGCTCACCCAAAGAATGGAGATGAAAGGGTGCCCATGATACTTTTTAGGCAGTCGTTCGACTCGTTCATACAGTACAAAAGAACTTCTTCGCCGTGAAGGCTCGTCAAACAGCTTTTGTTTCTTAAATGAATTCTCTCGTTTCTCTCGGATCTAAAAAGTAAATGGGTCTTGTTGAAACAAGGTTAAAAAATAGAGTGGGTCATCTTCGTGAGGTATAATAGGGTATGCAATTTAGCGAGCTCGCTTTATATCTTGAAAAGCTTGAAAAAACCTCCTCCAGGCTTGAAATTACAAGGATTTTATCGGAACTTTTTGAGGCGACAACTTCTGCTGAAGTTGATAAGATAGTTTATTTATCTCTTGGTATTTTGGCGCCGAATTATGAGGGGGTTTTATTAAATTTGGCCGAGAAAATGATGATCAGAACTCTCGCTCTGGCGTTTAATAAAAGCGCAGACGAGGTAAAAAGCCTTTACAAAAAATCAGGTGACTTGGGAGATACCGCAGAGGAGCTTTCACAATCCACAGTTCACCCTTCACAGTTCACAGTTACTGATGTCTATGAAAAACTTTTGGATATTGCCAAGGACAACGGAGAGGGATCGCAGGAGCGGAAAATTGAAATGACGAGTAGTCTTCTTAAAAATCTGGATTCTCTCTCAGTGCGGTTCGTTGCCAGAATTCCGGTTGGGAAACTTAGGTTAGGTTTCTCAGAAAAAACAATAATAGAAGCACTAGGAATTTCTGATACGGAATATAATATTTATCCTGATATTGGTCATATTGCATATCTTACAAAAACTAATAATTTAAAAAATATAAAACCAAAAATTGGTGTACCTGTTGTCCCAATGCTTGCAGCCAGACTTAATTCAACGACTGAGATGGTTGCCAAAATGGGACAAGTATCAGTAGAACCTAAATTTGATGGATTAAGAATCTTTATACATTTTAAACGCAAAGATAATATCGTAAAAATCTTTACGAGAAACATGAACTCAATTCCTCTGGAAACTTTTCCGGAACTTCTCGGTGTCGGTAAATTTATAAAAGCAGAGGAGGTTATTCTTGATAGTGAAGCAATAGGGATTGACCCCACTTCGCCAAGGCTTCGTGGGGCTGGTGTGTTTTTGGATTTCCAAAAAACAATTCAAAGAAGAAGAAAGCACAATATAAAAAAAACCGCCGGCGAAATTCCGCTGCAATTTCAGATTTTTGACGTACTTCTTCTCAACGGCAAAAGTTTGATTAACGAACCGTATATTAATAGGCGCATGGAGCTTGAAAAGATTATTATTGGTGGAAGTTTACTTCGGGTTGATGAGAACACCGTTACAAAAGACCCTGAAATTATTAAGGAAATGCACAAAAAATACTTAAAGATGGGACTTGAGGGGGTTGTTGTTAAAAAAGCTAATGGAAAATATGTATCAGGCAGAACCGGCTGGAATTGGGTCAAGATGAAAGAGGAGGAAGGTCAGAGCGGTAGACTCTCTGACACTCTAGATTGCATTGTAATGGGCTATTTTACAGGGAAGGGTAAAAGGGCACAGTTTGGACTGGGTAAAATTTTAGTAGGCATCAAAGATGGAGATGTTATACGCACATTAACCAAAGTGGGCACTGGTTTAACAGAGGCTATGCTTGTTGAGATTAAAAACAGACTTAATAAATTACAATCAAAGGAAAAACCAAAAGAATATGAAGCCCAAAAAGACTTAATTCCTGATGTTTGGGCAATACCTAGCTTAGTGATTGAAGTAACGGCTGACAGTATATCAAAAAGTACAAAACATTCACTAGGGCTTTCCCTTCGTTTTCCAAGGTTTTTAAAAATAAGGGAAGATAAAGGAGTAAACGAAGCAACAACACTAAAGGAGTTAAAAGCGATAGCTAAGACGCAAAAAAAATGATAAAGAAGTTACCGAAAATGCCCGGACTTTGGATGATGCTTGGACCTGCTTTTGTTTGGGCAGCAATTGCACAGGGATCAGGGGAACTCATTTGGTGGCCATATTTTTCTGCTAAATACGGACTAGCTTTTGTTGGACTACTTCTTCCTGCGTCATTAATTCAATTCTTTGTCAATCGTGAAGTTAGCCGTTATACAGCAATTACAGGAAAGGGAATTTGGAGCGGTTTTTTATCTCTCGGAAAATATTTTACATATCCATTATTTTTGTTATGTTTTGTTAATTTTCTTTGGCTTGGTGGTTATGCTTCTGCTGGGGGAACAGCGCTATTTGAATTAACACGTTTTCCATTAAGTTTTTCAGACAGAGGAGGAACATTATTTTGGTCATATATTTTAATAATTGGTTTTTCCGGTATTTTTTTATTTTCAAAAATAATCTACAAATCCTTAGAAAATTTCATGAAAGTCGTTTCTGCAATTACCGTTCTTGGTCTAATCTTTTCTGCGTTTCAGCCTGAAGTACGTGTGTTTGCAGGAGAATTTTTTAAATATTTCTTTAATCCTTTGTCAATTAGATGGCCAACAACTTGGGAGGCATCTGATTCCTCACACTTGGTAACTGCCATCGCCTTTGCCGGAATGGGAGGTTTTTTGAATTTACTTTATTCATATTGGATGAAAGATAAAGGTGTCGGAATGGCAAAATATACGTCAAAAGTTAAAGGACTCTTGATAAAAGAAGAAGAAGAAGTGGAAGAAGAAAAAGATTTGGTTTTTGCAGATACGGAGGAAAATAAAATTATGTGGAAAGGTTGGATAAAATTTTTAAATTTTGATTCACTTTTAGCCGTAACAATTAACGCTATAACTGCAGGATTAACTACACTTCTAGCTTTTGCGATCCTTTTCCCTAAAGGAATTTTTCCTACAGGTTGGAAAATAACAGTTGTTCAGGCTCAGTTTTTTGAGAGTAGTTTAGGTTATTGGGGAAGAATTTTATTTTTACTTGTTGCCTCTGCCTTTATGATTGATACTTGGGTGGGGCTTACCGATGGGGTAGCCAGACAGTTTGCGGATTTTACCTATAAGGTCAGGAAATTGGGTAAAAGTTTTAGATTTTGGTATTATTTCTGGCTTGGGTTTTTAATATTAACCTCTCTAATCACGATCACTCTTGCTCAGCCCGGAGTTCTGATTACAATTATTGGGGTTATTTCTATTTTTGCTTTCGTTCTTTATATTCCGGCTCTTTGGTACTTAAATTACATAAAACTTCCTCAAGAATACCCCGTTTTTATTAAACCGAAGAAATGGGAGAGCGTGACTTTGCTATTGACTTGGATTTTTTATCTGGCGATTGCTGCAGGCTATCTTTGGACCGTTTTTTAAAAGCGGTTCCGTGTTTATCATAATTGTGTATTGACCTTATGTAAGCTTTTGTGAAAAGATAAGAGTGTGAAAGAAGGTGATAAACAATGGCAGGAACAGGACTTAAAAAAGAAACAGCAGCAGCTTTAGCTACGCTTTTGGGACCCACTTTGGTAGTACCGGTACTCTTCATCCTTCTTGAAAAGGATGAGTTCGTGCGTTTTTGGGCTTTCCAATCGATAGTAGTTTACTTGGTACTTTTTGCTTTGAACTGGGTTTTGATATTTACCATCTTTTTAGCGATACTCACTCCTTTGGTTTTTGTGTTCGGAGTGGTTCTTTGGTTGGTAATGACATACAAAGCATGGCAGGGAGACAAATGGGTGGTACCGGTACTGGGGAAGTTGGCAGTTAAGTTAATGAATAAAGCCTAAGTTAGCTATTAGCTACTAGCTACTAGAGCTTAGAGCCTAGTTATATTAGAATTTGTTTGTGGCGACGATTAAGTGCTTTGAGGATCTTTTGGTTTGGCAAAAAGCTAGAGTGCTAGTTAAGAGAATTTACAGCATAACTTCTTCTTTTCCTTGTGAGGAAAAATTTGGCCTAATTGATCAGATTCGTCGTGCAGTCGTATCTATTATGGCAAATGTTGCCGAGGGATTTTCGCGCTATCGGATAGCTGAGACGGTTATGTTTTATCGAACAGCAAGAGGGTCCCTATCTGAGGTTAAAAATCATTTGTATATTGCATTAGATTTAGGCTATATTAATAGCACTGAATTTAAAAAACTTGTGGAAACAATAGATGAAATTGGGAAAATGCTAAATGGTTTGATAAATTCAACTGAGAATTATAGAAAAACTAAGCTCTAGGCTCTAATGACTATGAAACTTATAATTGGGTTGGGAAATCCCGGAAAGGATTACGAGAACACCCGTCACAATGTCGGTTATATGATAGTGGACAGATTTAGGAAGATTGGTCTTTCGAAAGGTGTAATGGTGAAAAAATCGGATGTTTTTATGAACAGCTCGGGAGAATTTGTTAAGAAAATTACTGAGCTCTATCCTCTAAGCTCTAATAGCTTATATATTGTTCACGATGATCTTGATATCCCTCTTGGATCATACAAAATCCAGTTTGGGCGGGGGCCGAAAGACCATAACGGTTTAAAATCGGTTGATGAAGCCTTGGGAACGGATCAATATTGGCATGTGAGGGTGGGGATAGAGAATAGAGCTCAGAGCTCAGAGGTTAGTGGATACGACTATGTTCTCCAAAATTTTAGCGATGAAGAAAGAATAATTTTGAAAATGGTTGTACAAGAGGTATGCCACAAACTTGACAACATATAACATACAACATATACTCTAAGCATGGTACGAACACAAGTATATCTAAGCGAAGATCAAGATAGGGAATTAAGGTTAAGAGTTGCCCTTGGAGAGGGTACTTTTTCTGGGTTGATTAGAAAAAGCATAGATGAGTTAATCAAGAAAAATACTAAATCTAAAAAAAATAATGATTGGAATAAATGGAAAAGTTTTATTGGAGCTTGCAAAACTGATTTTGGGGGCAAAAGTGGTCAGGAATTAATAGATGATTATTATCAAAACGACGTCGTATGAAATATATACTCGACTCCGATTTCCTTTTTGGTTTATATGTCATTCATGATCCACACCATAAAGAAACGACTTCTTCACTTAGAAAAATCCAAAAAAATAAAGATAAACTCATTATTCTCAATTTGGTAATTCAAGAAACAGCTACAGTATTAAGTAGAAAAGATAGCCAAAAGACAGGCTTAATCTTTCTAGAAGAAATACTGAAAATGCCAGTAGAAATTATGAGCTTGGATGAAGAGGATAAAAAACTAGCTTGGGAGATATTTAAGAAACAGACCAAAAAAGGAACTTCATTTATTGATTGTGCGAATCTGGCAATTGCAAAGAAGTATAAATTTGACGGAATTTTATCCTTTGATGAGTTTTATGCTGGGATCAAAGTTAAATGATTCGCCAGCAACCAGTCTACTAATTAATTCTTGTGGTTTTAATGAATTTTGTTCTGCTGCTTGTCTCACTGTTGTATTAAAACGAACCTCATAAATATTAGCATCTTCAGGCCAAATAAATCCGCGTGAGCCTTTTGGCTCATCGTCCCGCTTAATTATTATGTGAGGTTTAGGCTCGGGATAGTATTTTAATTCTGGTGTCATGGCTGTGAGTGTACTACTACTACTACTGTTTATAATCAAATTAGAATAAAATCTGGCTGACGTGGTTATGCAAAAAGTTGGTGATATTATTCAAAAGTACAAATTAGACGATACTGACAAATATGTCTCCCGTGAATTTCAAAAATATGCCTATGACCTCTCGGTTGAACTAAATGATTTGAAGCACAAATCTTTATACATGAAGCTTGCCAAAGAGACTCCGAGAATTTTACTTGAGAAAGCGAGGAGCTTTGTTAAAGACGCCCAAAATGCCAGAAGCAAGGGGAGGCTGTTCATGTGGAAGTTGAAGCAGTTGAAAACTGCTGCAACTGACACACAAGAGGAGCGCAAGCGAAGCTGAGAACTCTTATGTGGAAGCTTTTCGAGCTTAAGAAGTCGAAAAATGAATCTTGACAGCAGGTATATAATGGCGTCATGGCAATAACGGATATACCACTTTGGGTAAAAAAAGTTGAGAAAGTGGCAGAAATAAGAAGGCAGGAAAAAGAACTTAGCCATCATGATTTTGGGTGGTTACACATAGAAGGAACCTGTGAAACGGGTAAGACCGATACAACCGATGACGGCAAATTCAGACTGATATGCTACACACACAAAGTTACTAGCTCTCTCGAGAAGATTCCTTCACGGTAATATATAATAAGTTACTGCTTATGAAACGCGAGATATTCTTACATTTTTCTTTCTGGTTTTCCTTCTTTGTCTTTGTCGCCTTCGCCAAACATTATTTAAGTTTGCCATATTGGGGGTTTTGGCTTGGAGGGATTGTCGGCACCCTTTTACCTGATCTTGACCATATAATTTATTTCTATCTGGTAAAGCCGGCAGAACTGACTTCTCAAAGATTTAACTTTCTTCTTGAGAAGCGAC
>CAZCNT010000002.1:0-56713 GCA_964500695.1 uncultured Gammaproteobacteria bacterium
AAGAATGCCAGTCCGCAATGGGGTTATCTATTTTATACAACCTTACAGCAAAACCTCCAACTAGAATCAAGAGTAACAAAAATAACTCAAATTTACGGTTCATATTGTTTTATCCCCCTTCGCGAATACCCCGGGCTTAAAGCCTCTGTGGGTAAGCGAAGAGGCCTCGCTTCGGAGGGATTCCGCTCCTGACGAAGCTTGGGAGAAGATACCCCGACCGTTAGGTTGGGGGGCTTCATTCCTAACTAAGATAACAGCATACCCTATCAATAACCAGTAGATGGTTGCAAATTTAGACGCCTCAAAAACGTCTATGAAAATTGCCGTTAAAAAAGTGCCAACCACTGCGCCAATTATTCCCGCTATATAAGACGTTTCTAAAGTGTCAAAATCTTTCCTATTTTTAATAAACTTCCAGAAAACCTTACCTATTCGGCAAAATATTAAGCTAAAGGTCGCAAAACCCAAAAGGCCAATCTCTCCCAAAATCCTCAAATAGTCATTATCTGTCGCCAAACCGATTGAAGAATACCCTGTTCCGAGCGCGGGATTTTTATAAAAAGCCATAATTGCCCTTGGCCACTCAACATACAATCTGATTGAGGTCGATCTATCCTCCGACACCAGGGTAATCGGCGAAACATCCGAAGAGGCCGCCATCACCTCTATCTTAAAAAATGAAGTATCGACAATCTTTAGTAGCTGCTGATATCTTCCCAAAAAACTTGGAAAGGCCAAAACAATAAGTACGGCCGCGGTAAAAATTGCAAAAGTTGCTTTATATTTTTTAACCAATATTAGTGAGATACATGAGGCCAAGACCCACGAGGCAAGTGAAACTCTGGAAAGTGATGCTCCCAAAAGCCAAAGACCGGGACCGATTGTTCCGAGTAGCCAAAACTTCAATTTCATTTTATCTGTCAGGAAAAAAAGTGTCGTGAAGATCGGTAAAACCAAGACAATGTATGATGCCAGGTCATAATGTCCCGCAAATGTCGAGTTAATATGCGCGCCAGGCGTCCATCTTAATGCTATCCCTTTTGAATATTCACTATT
Source organism: uncultured Gammaproteobacteria bacterium (assembly GCA_964500695.1). GTDB lineage: Bacteria > Patescibacteriota > Microgenomatia > UBA8517 > UBA8517 > CAZCNT01. Next base: position 1,057 of record CAZCNT010000002.1, read on the forward strand.
TTGCGTATCAACTACGGGAAAATTGTAAAATCTTTGTCCAAACCCATAAAGAAATATAACAACAGTAACTATCATCAAAATCTTTATATAATAATCTAAATTATTTCTTGCATCCTTATTGTTTAAAGCCAGAAGCGCAAAAAGCGGAACGGCGTACTCAATGCGTCTAAGAAAGTGTAATAAGGCTATCGACGGAGTTACTGTATGACTTATGAAAATACCGGACACTAAAGAGACGAGACCGACACCAAAAAAAAGCAAGAAAGCAATAATTATCTTATCTTCCAAAAAACTTCTGAAGTTCTTAAAGATTTTAATCAGGGTGAAAATCCCCAAAATCAAAATAACAAAATCTTCGGCTCTTATAGAAACATACGTTCCGGAAATGCGTATAAAAGGAAATTTCGGGTAAAGGCAAACAATAATCAAAACTGCCGCCAATAAATATTTCGGAAAATTATTTAGCCAGTAAGGCGTTCTAAGCCAAGACAAATATTTTTGCATATGTTTTTCCGAAAATCGGAATACGGATCAGGGCTCCAACTTTTAAAAGAAATCTCAGGATGGGGAACTGCCAGGAAGCCATATGTTTATTATAAAAAATTTTTAAACCCTTAACCTCGTTAATAAGTGAAAATTCTTTTACAGAACTTGCTCCTCCAAAGTGAATTATGCTCCACTTTGGTAAATACATAACTTTCCAGTCAAGACGCTTTGCTCTGAAACAGTAATCAACTTCCTCCATGTACATAAAATAAGCTTTATCAAAATATCCAACTCTCCGAGCCACCTCTTTTCTCATCATAAAGAAGGCTCCGGTAATCCAATCCATTGAGTGTTCTTTTTTATAAAAATTGGAATTTGATCCAAAAGGCGAAAGGTTATGCATGGGATGAAAGGATTTGAGCAATGTTGAAATTCCCGGCAAGTCATCCAAAAATGTCATCCAGACAAAAACCTTAGGCAGTGTCGGAAAATATCCGCCGGTTGCCTGAATACTCCCATCTTTGTTTTTCAAACTGCAGCTTGCTATTCCAACCTTTGAATTTTTATCCATCCACCCAACCATCTCCCCTATTACATTGTCCATAATTAATGTATCTGAATTGAGTAATAATAGATATTTTCCCTTCGCCTTTTTAATCCCCTGATTATTTGCTTGCCCAAAACCAACATTTTCTCTGTTAAGAACCAAGGTTATATTTTTGTTTGATTCCACTAATTTTTTTAAGGCGCTCACGCTTCCATCTTGGGAATTGTTGTCAACAACTATAATTTCAAACAAAACACTTTTTGTTTTTTTGATAATAGAGTTAATTGCGTCAACTGTTAACTTTATTGTATTAAACGAGATAATAATAATAGATATATCTTTCATATTATATATGTGCGTATATTATATATGTGCGTATATTATATATGTGCGTATATTATATATGTGCGTATTTTATAAATGTGTGTATATTTTTCTAAACTCCATGTATAGCAAATATGTAAGTCCCAATGTTGCAGCTCCAACAACAAGGCGTATCCACATAGAGCTTTTAACAAACCTGACTATAACTTTTTGACGGTAATGTACGCCATTTATGTTAATTTCGTATTGGGCGTCTTCCGGTTCAAACCCGTTGATATAAATGCTTTCGCGAAACGGATGCACAATCTCCTGCAAAAACGTGCTTTTTGTCTGATCACGAATTACGTCTTGGGCATTTTCAGGAGGGTAGTTTAAAACTACTCCCCACTTAAATTGGCTTCTATACCAATCCATCACCTCGGCTCTTGTCATGTCGGTATAGTAACCGCGTCTTAAGGGTGTTTCTGTGTCAGCGGGCTCGTCCGATTGTAAGGATCCGGGAAGGGAGATAGGAAAATCGACATTGGGTAAACCGAGATATACAAGAAGAAAAATTCCAAATGCGATTAATGCGGCCCTGAATATAATATCTTTCATTACTGAAAAAGTCTGGCACGGCCTAATTTATAGTCCGGGTTTTTGTTTTTGCGCTCTCCGATTACTTTTGCCGGAACTCCCCCAACAATAGTAAAACTGGGAACATCCTTTGTAACAACTGCCCCAGCTGCCAGTACGGCGCCCTTTCCGATTTTAACACCGGGTAGAATAATAACCCTTGGTCCTATAAAAACATAATCGCCGATCTCAACTGGTTCGACAATTGCTGAAAAATTATTTTTTGAAAGATCGTGTTCGGAATTAAAAATCATTACACTCGAGGCTATATCCACATGGTTTCCTATTGAAAGTTTTGCCCGTCCATCCAGAAACGCATGGTCTCCAATAATTGTATCGTCACCGATTTTAATATTCTTTGGATCAAAAAAGTTCGCCCACATATGAATTACCGAATCTTTGCCAATTTTAATCCCAAAAAATTTGTATTCAAGCTTGCGGATTGAATGCGATGGCAAGTGCCCCACCCATCTTAAAAGCATAAGTTCAAAATCCAGCCAATAGTTATAAAGCCTATTGGAAATCTTCTCCATCGCTTTGATTGGCGTTAATTTTTTTCCTTCTTTGTCCTTAAACATTGTTTTATCTTTAGCCACTATTCACCATTCACTAGACACTAGTCACTATTTTTAATGTCTCTCGAGCGGTTTTCTCCCATGAAAATCTTGCCGCCTGCTTAAACCCTTTCTCAACTAGATTATTATACTTCGAATTACCGGCAGATAGAACTTCTTTAATGCCCTCCGCAATGCTATCGGCATCATACGGATCTACCAAAATTCCTGCGTCCCCTACCACTTCAGGCAAACTGCCCGCGTTTGAAACAACAACGGGTACGCCGCAGGCCATTGCGTTTAATACTTCCATCCCGAATCCTTCCCAAAAGGAAGGAAGTATGTAAAGTTTCGCGCCCGCTAAAAGGGCCGGCCTGTCCGTCTCGGGGAAATAATCAGTAAACACAATTTTATCCTTTAATCCCATGTTTTCGACCTTTTTAAATATAGTTTCAAAAAGCCAACCTTTTTTACCTGCAATGACCAACTTAATTTTCGGGTACTCTCTAACCACTTCCGAAAAAGCGTCAATAAGACCCTCAACATTCTTGCTTGGTTTTAGAGTACTCAAGAAAAGTATATAGTCCGTAACTATGGAGTACCTTTTTTTGATACGTCGCACATCCTCCAATGAAATAGATCGATTAAATTTGTCCTTATTGTACGCCAGTTGTGTAACGTAAATTTTGTTCTTTACGAACTGATAGTGTCGTACAATGTCGGATTTTGTACTACTTGATATTGTAATGATCCTTTTTGATACAATAATTGAGATAGCACTCCACCATTTTAACTGCCAAAACACGTTTTTTGTAAATTGTCCCGAAGATTCGAGGTATCCGAGGTCCATAATTGAACATACTCGCGGCATCGGAGCAAAGGGGACTGTGTAATGACTTGGGGAGAAAAAAACATCCGGTCTGGGTTTACAAAAAAATAAATTTGGCATAAGACGTGTTAGTATCCATAACCTGCCACCTGAAATAACCTTATATTTAAAGTTTTTCGTTTCACCGGGCATATCCTTCCGAGGTTTTTCCTTAAGATAAACTATAAGATTATGTTTTTTACTCCACTCACTCTCCAATTTCCGCAAATTCCACAAAAGTTCAAATCCATATTGATTTACACCCACTCTTCTTTCAATATTTGCCTCGTTTCCGTCAATACCAATAATCATCTTATTGTCATTTTCTAGCCTCATTATAGACGTTCAAAGTCATTTTGGCCGTCTTTTCCCAAGAAAAATCTTTCACTCGGGCTATTCCCTTTTCAATTAATCCCTTGGGGCCATCAAGAGCCTTTTTAATGCCCTCTGCAATCGAATTTACATCGTATGGGTCAACGAGTACTGCAGCTCCTCCGGCGACTTCAGGCATCGAGGAGATATTGGACGTTACAACCGGCGTTCCGCAAGCGAACGCTTCCAAAATTGGCAAACCAAAACCTTCATAAAGCGATGCGTAAACCAAAGCTTTTGCTCCGGAATAAAGAGCAGGCATCTCATCCGCCGCTCCCCTGCCAATCATCCTGATATTTCTCGATTCTTTTACTGTCATGTATTTAGGTATTCCTACAAAAACGAGCTTTAGTTCTTTTCCTGTCGAAGCGTGTTCAAAAGCTTTAATGGTTCTCTCTGTGTTCTTACGGGGGTCAACACCAACGCAAAGAATATAATCTCCAAAAATTTTATGTTTTCTTTTTACCTCCTCTATTCGCACTTCAGTTGGTCTTTTAAAAATACCCGAGACACTTTCTGGTGTTACCCTAATAATAGATTCCTTAAAACCCAACTTAACCAGATCTTTTTTGGTTGCCGTGGCAGGAACGAGAATTCTATCCGACTCTTTCTCTACCAATTTCAGTTTTGCCTTGTGAGCATCAACAATGTTTCGAATCATATCTCTCGGAAACAAGCTGGGATAAAGAAACGGTGCAAGATCGTGTACGGTAGTTACTTTAAAAGTAGAGCTAGGGGGCTCCGCCCAGTCTGAGGTATGAATCACGTCAACTTTTCCAATCAACTTCTCTATTGGTAAGGTATGAAATCTATTCCAGACAATATTCATCAGAACTGGCGGGATTGGAAAGACTTTTGTTTGGGGAAAAATCTTCAAAATGTCACTTTTTCTACGAAAAGCTCCAGCAAAAAGGATGTATTCGTTTTCTTTATCAATCCTAAGTAGGTTTTTGACTAGCTCGATTGTGTACTGGGAAACCCCTGTACCATAGACTATTTGGCTGACGTCAATTGCGATTTTCATTTGGTATATTTCCAAAAGACTACTCCGTTAAAATTGTATTCCGAGGCCTTATTATAGCCTAATGCCTCCACATTTTTCCTTGCAGAGTCTCCTGAATCAAATATCTCCCATACATACCTTGATAACCAGATATCTTTATCCTTCTGTGATATTTGAGAAGTATTGATTATCTGCTCTCCTTTTCCATAATAAATAAGTGCTTCTTTTTGCGTAGCCGCAGGAAATACTATTTTGTCTTCTCCGATTGCAGACGCAGCTCCTCTCCAATCTTCCCTCTGAAATCTGGGAGCTATCAAATAGTACATTGTACTTATTAAATTAACGCCCAAAACTAAACACAAAAATAGTTTTCTGTGCTTTCCCAAATTCCCAATCGCCTTGGCTATCAAAATATAAAATGCCGGAAGAACAAAAAGAAACCTAAAATAAGAAAGCGTTGGAATTTTAAGACTAACTATTATTCCAATAAGAATCGGGGTAATTAACCACGCCCACAAAAGCTTAGAGTCCTTTATCCCCCTTCGCGAAATACCCCGGACGTAAGCCCGCGGGTGTAGCGAAGTGGTTTCGTTTCGGAGGGATTCCGCTCCCGACGAAGCGCTGGGAGAAGATACCCCGACTATAAGGTTGGGGAGCTTCATTGCCCTAAACAACAAATACCCAAAGAGTGAAGAAATTAAACCAACCAAAACTGCGTAAAGCGTTTTATCATCAAAACTGATCCTACCTATCATAAACTTAACCGGAATCAGGAGGGTATTCTTAAAAGTCGCCATTCCCAATAACTGCAACCAAGAAGTCTTTACTGCCGATCCCACCACAAGTTGCTTTATAAAAATTGGCAACCAAATAATAAAGGTAACGGCTAACGGAACGTGACTAAATGTCAATTTTTTCCTATCGTTCCAACCTGTAATCCAAAAAACAGGAATAATAAATAGTGAAACATAGTCGGTCATACCTAACAAAAGTAAAATTACAGAAAAATAAATCCACTTTTTCTCCAAAAATAAATAAACCAGGAAGCCTACCAAAAATGCTGCCAAACTATACATTCTCGCCTCTTGAGAATAATATACGGCCAACCCTGACGTGGCCATTAGACTTGAAGAAATTAGCCCAACTCTCCGGTTAAACAGTTTCGCCGCTACTAAGTAAGTTGCATAAATTGTCGCTACCCCAAAAATAACGGATGGAATCCTAAGAGCCACCTCACCCATTCCAAATAATGCTACCCAACCTTTAAGAAACAAATAATAAAGTGATGGATGGAAATCTCCGGGTAGAAATTTTGAAAAAATGTCCGCTACCGACATTTTTGCAACCAAAGCACTCGTTGCTTCATCCAGCCAGAGGGATTGATTAATTGAAATGAGTCGAAAGATAAATCCAAAAAATATAATTAAGTAAATCATCTATTTAATATTACTACCCTTGGATCAGAGTTTATTATCATACCTAAATATAGAGTAAAAAGAATTACTAAAATAATCAGAACTATTTTTTGAAATCTCGAATTAACATGTTTTATCTGAAAAAGAACAATATAAGCTATTAATATGTGTATCAATGGGTAAACTATGAGGCTTAAGACGGAATGGTTCCAAATTTTATCAAAATTAAATCGCAAGAGCGACGACGCTATTACGGAAATAAAGTCAGTATTAACAAATGCCACAGAAAAAGGAGGTGTAATTTTAAATCCAACAAATCTTAACGCATCTACCGAAACACCTAAATAATGACTACCGGAAAAATAAGAATATCTTAAAATACTTAAGATATAATCCAACCCAAACGATAAAATGACAAGTAAACGAAGATGTTTGGATTTTAAGAAATAGAACAGAATAAATGTTGCCACAACAATTGCCGTTTGAATTATTAATAGATTACTTACAACCGGACCGTAAAACACAAACCACCCGTAGCGAAGTCCTGATTTTAAAATCAACCCAAAAGACGCCATGAGAAAAAATGTTCCGTACAACCATACTTCAAATTTCTTTTTCCAAAGAAAAAATATCGAAATAAATAACCAAAAGAATACATAAAAGGGATAATGCGATTCGTTGTTAGTGCTAAGTTCTTCATTGGTCAACCTTCTGTCCAGAAACGAAGAACTATCTTTAATAAAATAATCTGAAAAGGAAACCTGTTGACTATATTTTACGAGATCTCCTAATTTTTCATTACGTCTTTCATTTTTATTTAATATCCACTTGGTTTTGGGACCCTGTAAAACAAACTCATTAATTTGAGGATATAAATGCTCATACTCAACGGCGAATTTACTCATCGATAGAAATTTAATATTTTTAAGGCTCCACAAGAAGGATAACTGTCTTTGATACTCATCATTAAATCCGATCGACTCCATTCCCGTTTCCAAACCAATTGTTACCTGGGCAACTGGATTCTCACAGTTCAAATATGTATTTATCAGGTCTTTAAAAAAGATTGTACTTTTACCCTGTCTTATATAGTCATTCGCCTGGAATGAATAATTTGAGAAAACCGGGCCCTCACCATATGCTAAATCAGGGTGTCTTTGGGCCCATTGGATAATTGCGACATCAGCTCTTGTTTCCTCTCCTTTTGCCGGTATTAATATATTCGCCTTAGATGGAAAGTAAGGAAACCCCCACCATTGCCCCCACACTCCATAACGATCAGTTGTCTTCTGATCTGCCACAATCATCGCAGCGTTAATTCCATATTTTTCTTTCATATAGTTAAGAGAGTAGGAATCAATCCACCAAGCTCCGACTGATTTTGGAAAATAACCATAAAAATCCTTAAAATCCAAAAACAGTTTGTCTATTAATTTTCGTCTGTCAGACTGCGAATAACCTGACAAAAATATTGCAGCAGGATTTGCCCAGTCAACTGCATGCGGATATACAACTCTTGATTTTAAAGTAAGCTCGGGGGTTACTTCTAAGAAAACCCCTATTTCCTGATTGCTATCGAATGTTTTTGTATAATCACGAAGCTCTCCATCAATTAACGAGTCATACTGAAGTAGCCATGTCGCCGGAAATTTATATTTATTTATTGATTCGTATTGTGTTTTAATCGGAGCCAGAGACCTGTCACCCCACATAATCCTTCCCCTAACAGGGTTAACTAAAGTTACGAATCTATTTGAACAATTAATTGTATTTTCCGCTGCAAAAACATTCGAAAAATTAAATCCAATAAATAACCCGGCAATAATAACAGCAAAGAGTGTAAGTTTAATTAATTTTCGCATTTTTGAATTCATTGGATACAATTTAGGCTACAAAGTACCCTCTGACAAAAAACATTGTAAGAATAAATAAAAGTATTCCCGAAATGAACAGCCATATCTTTTTTACCCTTTCCCCAAGGAAGCTTAGGGCAATAAAGATTGGAAAAAGTACAATTATGTATCTCGGAAGTCCGGAAAAAGTCCCACTAGAAACAGGAAGAAGAAACGCCAAGATAGAAAAAATAAGATAAGAGGTTCTGACTTTCTTCTTCCAGGCAAAATAAAGAAGAAGGGAAACCCCGATAAAGGAAGTCAGTTCTAAGGCCGCAATCCACCATTCATATTGACTAACAGGAAGACTCAGAAAGATTTTAAAATACCGATAGACCGTCTGAGGAAAGAGAACAATTCCGTTTGTTACCCTTCCATTTCCCAGTTCCGAATGGGCATTAATAAAATAAAACCAGTCACCCCACTTCTTAAAATTAAACAAAGAATAAGCAAATAAACAAATGGGGGTAATTAATAACCAAAGATTAAACTTTTTTTTCTGTACATATTGTTCATAAATAAGAGCCGGAAGAATAAAAATTCCGATAAGTCGGGTTGCAGAAAGAAGCATTCCGGCAACAGATGCCCAAAACCACATTCCCCTCCTGGCAAAGTATAAAGATAGTATTAAAAGAAGGAAAAACAAACTTTCAGAATAGACCGCTCCAAAAAAAAGGGCTGTAGGGAATAGAAGCAATATCACTAAAACATCCCAACTTGTCTTTTCCTTGTAATCAAGTCTCAAGAGCTTGTAAAAAAAGTAAAGGGAAACAAAAAAGGAAATATTTGATATTAAAAAGCCGGAGAGAAACATTTGGTTTCTAAACGAAAATATTTTTATTAGAAGAGGGTAAAGAGGAAAAAAAACTGCCTGATTTACATAACCGTTTGCTGCGATGGAAAGATAATGAACTCCGTCAAAGTTTGCCCAGGGGTTAATAGAAAGGTAGCCTGTCCTAAATATTATAAAATATCCTGCTAAAAAAACGGGGACAAAAAGGAAAAGCCTCCAAATCACAAAAGTTTTAAATACTTTTGCCATTTTTAAATTCCAGTTTATAAATCTTGCATTGCGTATAACATTCATTCTGAACCTCGGTAAGTTTAAAGTCTTTACTTAATTCGTCAAAAGCTTCATGCAAATAAAATTCATTCCCCAAGCCGTATGTTGAGACATAAACAGGATATCCTTCCAATAGATATTTTTTGTAAATACCATGAAAGTCTGAATAGTCCTCGTATCCCCAGGCCGCCTCTTTGCTTTGTCTAAACTCTTGGTCTTTATCCAACGGTAAAAGTCTGTAATTACCATTGGAATAAAAATCTATGTAATAAGGAGGCATAGGTGAAATAACATATGGCATTTTATCACCCAAGAATTTTCCCTTGGTAAAATAATCATTTAATCTTAATACCGAAATGTAATACCACGGGGTTTCCGCATATTTGAGATTAAGTGCGGTTTGATATCTAAGTCTTTGAAAATTCTTAAAAATATAAAGCCCCCCGATTATAAAAATACCTAATACGAAAACTGCATACAACTTTTTCTTACTGAGAAAATCCTTAACACAAAACAAAAAAAGGGAAATCCCCAATATTAGTGTCGGAACGGAATGGTAGATATATCTCATGTCTTGTGTACTAAATGTCGAAATAAATATTAGCGGAAGAGCCAACAGGAGCATAAGAGAAAACGAAAAATATCTCACCCCTTTTTTGAAAAGCCCCATAAACATACCTGTCCACGCAGGAAATATTAGATATTTGGGCAACAGGGGTGTGTAATCCCACAAAAACCGGGCTTTTTCTCCCAAGAGTCCCCTTACGTAAATAGGAAAATTTTTTTGAAAAAAAAGTTCTGAAAACCATCCTCCGGAACCAACAAATTTATCACTTCCAATAACCAAATTGGCATTTCCGAAAGAAAAAGTTCCAACCAAAATATTAAAGTATCGAATCAGAGGATTAATTTCTTGCATATATGATTGATAAATCAGAATAGGAAGAAATAATATTGAACTTAGAAGAATAAATAAGATCCCCAGCCTAACTCTATCGGTCTTCTTTTCCCATATCACCTTCAAAACGTAAAGGGCGACAAAAGTGCCGGCAAGGGGCAGGTACGCGTACTTTGTTGAATAAGACAAAAATGGAATTATCGAAGCAAAAATTATATTTGTCTTACTAACAGGTTTTATCAGAAGAAGAACAGCAAAAAGAAATATCGGTAAAATAAGATTTTCCGCCATAGCCCACTGGGGGTACCAATACATATAGAAATTAGTGGTAAACAGAAAAAGACTTATGCCGATAATCCATTTGTCCTTTATGGCCAGTTTAAGAATCAGAAATAACAGATAGATCGAAAGCAAGGCAAGTGCCACATTGGCAAAATAATAGGTTCTCGGGTCGTTATTAACTAAGTAGAAAGGGGCAAGAAAGGCCGAATATAGCGGCGGTACGCTGGGGTTAATTACCCTCTCCTCTCTTATTATTTTGAATAGTCCGCCACTTACCATACTTCTAGCCGGCACAACATAATGCATGGAGTCGGGATAGGGTTCAAGATTTGGTATTAGGGTCCTTTGAGAATAAGGATTCCTGGCCAAAAGTACAAGAAAAACCACAACCGAGCTTAGAAAGAACAAGTCAACCAAACTTCTCATCCTCAAAGATTTTAGCATTTAGTTATATAATTACCAAAAGTGATCATCTCAATTCACATACCTAAAAACGCTGGGGTAAGTTTCTATTCAACCCTTAAAGATATTTATAAAAACCGTTTGCAAATCGACTATCAGGATAAAATAGGCTCTATTGAATATTTGAGAAGAAATTTTGAAAAATACCCAAAAATAAAAAATTACACTACCATTATTCATGGTCACTTTCAGGCTGAAAAATATCTAAAAAAATATCCACACGCGCAATTTATCACTTGGTTTCGGGATCCGGTAGAAAGAATTGTCTCTCTTTATTACTTTTGGAAAAGAAAACCTGATTATAAAAACTCGACGTGTGTGAAAATGCTCGAAAAAAAGTTTAGCCTTTTAGAATTTGCCAGTATGCCAGAAGTCAGAGATATGCAACCATATCTAATCAAGCCACTCAATTTAACAGATTTTAAATTTTTTGGGATAGTCGAACATTATTACATGAGTATGTTTTTATTTAAAAGTTCGATGGGTATCAGAAAACTTAACATTCATTACGAAAACGTTAATCCCAACAAGAAAAACGAAATGTATAATACAAGCCGCGAAGAAAGGAAAAGGATTAGAAACCTTAACAGAGAAGGTGCCAGGCTTTATCAAAAAGCTAAATTATTGTTTTACGCAAGATTCCTGTTCGCCGTCCTTAACCGTTTAATAGTATAATTACCTAAGTATGAAATTCTTTCTTCTTGGCAGCTCTATGATTTTGGCTATTGTCGGTCAATTTTTATTGAAAAAAGGTATTCTATTATCAAACCTTGCGCCAAATCTTGGATCTCTCATTAAAACCGTCTTTTCTCCTTTTGTTTTTTTTGGATTTATTGCCTACGGAGTATCCGCAATTATTTGGCTATTTGTTCTTCAAAAATTCCCTCTCTCTACCGCCTACCCCGCCCTTTCTTTGACCTATCTGGTTATTGTAGCCTTAAGCGTTATATTTCTGAAAGAACCAGTTACTCCTTTTAAGTTGGTTGGAATATTATTGATAATCTTAGGTGTATACTTCCTTTTTAAATGACAATACTCAAAACCATTTCTATTGTTATCCCCGTATACAATGAAGAGAAGTTTATTAAAAAAACAATAGAGGAAGTTATTAAAGCCGATTCTCTGGGATTAAAAAAGGAAATTGTTGTTGTAGACGATGGTAGTACGGATTCCACTACCTTAATTCTCAAGAAAATTAAGAATAAATCTGTAAAAAATAATCTAGTACTCATCCTCAAGAAAAAAAATGAAGGGAAAGGTGCAGCTCTCAAGGACGGATTCAAAAATACTTCGGGAGACATTGTTTTGGTGCAAGATGCCGACTTGGAATACAATCCTAATAACTATTCAAATCTTCTTATGCCAATTATTTCAGGACAAGCAGACGTAGTTTATGGATCAAGACTTGTTACGGCGGCACCACATAGGGTTCTATACTACTGGCACTATCTCGCAAACAAATTTCTGACTAGTTTTTCAAACGTGTTAACCAACCTTAACCTCACAGATATGGAAACAGGCTTTAAGATCTTTCGTGGAGATATTGTCAGGAAAATCGCCCCAAAACTGCAAAGTAAGAGGTTTGGTTTTGAACCGGAGATTACTGCAAGAATATCAAAAATAAGCGAAATTAAGATTTACGAGGTGGGAATTTCGTATTCCGGCAGAACCTACAAAGAAGGAAAAAAGATTACATGGAAAGACGGTGTCAAAGCCCTCTTTGAAATTATCAAATATAATCTATTTACTAGCTAACATGCCTGTCAAAAAAACAAAAGAGGTTTCCCTAATAATTCCGGCCTTCAACGAAGAAAAAACTATCAAATCAATACTCGATAGATGCTTTAGCCTTGATTATGTAAAGCAAATAGTCGTTGTAAACGACGGATCAACGGACAACACAAAAGAAATTTTAGAAAAGATAAAGGAATCAAGAAGACACAAAAGTGTCGAGTTGTTTATAGTCCACCATACATTAAATTCGGGGAAAGGTGCCGCCATCAAAACCGGATTAAAGTACGTGAACGGAGAATATGTAATGATTCAAGACGCAGATCTTGAATACTCACCTGAGGATGTCAAAAACCTTCTCATTGAAGCCAATCGCTCGGAAGATAAAATCGTCTTTGGATCCAGAGGACATAATAAACGAAAGAGTTATTTTCTTGCATTGCTGGGAAATTATTATTTAAGCCTAATGTTTAATATACTATTTAACTACCGTCTAGAAGACAGTTATACTTGTTACAAACTTATTCCCAGAAAAATTTGGAAGGAATTGAACTTAAAGTCAACCGGATTCGAAATTGATTCCGAACTAATAGCAAAAATGGGGGTAAGGGGCTATAAAATTAAAGAGGTTCCCATCTCCTACAAACCCAGGACATTTCAGGAAGGCAAAAAAATCAGATGGACCGACGTACTCAAGGCTTCGAAGGTTGCTTTGGAAGTTCGCCTTAGAGGATCTTAAGAGGATCAATAATTTACATTTCTTCCACTCTTTCCATTTATACAATACAACTCGAACCTCAAGCTTTTCCAAATTGTGTTAGAATAGAAAAATTTCCGACAATAAGAGAAATATATGACTCCAGAATACGTATCCGCAGAAACTGTATTTAATAGAGAGTTTGAAGCCCAAAAAGAGAAGGTCAGGGGCGTTTCTGTCTGTTTAATCACCCCTCCGTCACCGTTTTTGGCAGATGAAAGGGTTTTTCCGTTCCTTGCCCCCGCTAAAATAGCTGCAGAACTCATGAGAAATTCAAATCCCGTTGAACTGCTTGACCTCTCCGGATATTCTAACTTTCTGGATGTCACCAGGGAATACCTCCAAGACACTTCTATTCGCACTTTTGGGATCACTGCCACAAGCCCCCAAGTCCCCGCTGCCGTTGCCATAAGAGACGAAATTAAAGCGGCTTATCCAGACGCAAAAGTTATACTCGGAGGCCCACATGTTACTTTGACCCACGAGGCTATGAAACAGAACGTCAAATCCGGTACTACCGGGAGGGGAATCCACGATTTTGCAGAAATATCAGGTAGATTTGATAAATTAGTCGCCGGGGATGGTGAAATGGCCATTTTTTATGCGATTGATCCTTCGGATTCTAAAACCATCATCGACTCTTCCACTCCAACATCTCCCCTCTTCATGGCAAAAGGGAGTTTGGAAAAGTTTGGCTATCCGGCACGTCATATGATAGACCTTGATAGCTACCACTATTTTATAGATGGCCACAGAGCTTTTAGTCTGATCGCGCAGCTTGGATGTCCATTCGAATGTGGGTTCTGTGGAGGTCGAGATGTTGCTGCGTATAGAATTGCTCGGACAAGACCTATTGATAGCATATCGGAAGAAATACGGGAAGTAGTCTATAATTCAATTGACAGAGCCCTTCTTGATAACGATCCTAAAAAAGTATTAACCGGTGTCATGTTCTATGATGATGAGTTAAATGTCTCTCCGGCAAATTTAGAAAATCTTTGTATAGCACTCATCGATTTCCAAAAAAAATTAGCCCACCAAATTCCTGAGGATAAAAAGGAATGGCTTGGACTAAAAACAGAGGGCAGTGGTAATGACAAAAGAATTGCCATGAGGTTCAGGGGGTTTGTCAAAGCTGAGCTTTTCAGTCAAGAGCAGGCTAATCTGATGCACGAAGCGGGATTCAGAGTTTTACTAAGCGGGATCGAGTCGGGGTCAAATAAAATTCTCTCTGCTATGAAAAAACACACAACGAGAGAGATAAACAGCCGATGTGTTACCTTTGCACACAATGCCGGACTTAAGTTTAAAGCACTTATGTCTATTGGACACCCGGGAGAATCGGAAGAAACAATAAACGAGTCCATAGAGTGGGTTTTAGCAAACCTTAAAGAAGGGGACGAAGTTGACTGGACAATTATTACTCAGTACCCCGGTTCACCCTATTACGACCAATCGAATTACATTCCGGAAAAAAACGCGTGGCTATTTTCCGCTCAAGACAAAACAACTGGAGAAATACTGAATCTGTGGAGCAGGGCAACTAACTACATCGCCGATACACATTTTTATAAAGGCATTCCCGGGCAATACACCGCCTATGTATGGACAGACAAGCTTTCAAGTGTCGATCTGGTCAGACTCAGAGACAATGCAGAACAAATTACCAGAAGTGCCCTAAATATGCCATTTATAGAACAGGTTACTGCACGTCATTTTGAACATTCAATGGGTCAGGGATTGTCACACACGGCCTTAAGAAAATCCTCTGATTTCTAATCCACTCTATGAAAGTGGTTAGTT
Source organism: uncultured Gammaproteobacteria bacterium (assembly GCA_964500695.1). Classification (GTDB taxonomy): domain Bacteria; phylum Patescibacteriota; class Microgenomatia; order UBA8517; family UBA8517; genus CAZCNT01. Next base: position 16,129 of record CAZCNT010000002.1, read on the forward strand.
TGTCTCCAGATAACCAGATTGTCAATCAGGCATATTAACTGAATTTTTCTGTTACAATAAATGAAGTAATTGACATTATGGAATTCTTTGAAGAAGAACTTTTGGAGCCAATAATTAGGCCAATCAGGTTTGCGAAGGGGCTAAAAAATATAGGACGTAAAAATCCTGTGATATTGGCAGATTTAGGATGTGGTCCAAAAATAAGATTTTACAATTACGCAACAATGCATAATATTCATTTTTCAAAATATATAGGAATTGACCCTCTCCTATCCGATCGCATGATGAAAATAAACAGAAGAAAAAACATTCTTCTGATAAAGGATCCGTTAAAAAATCGAATTCCCCTTAAAAATAACTCTGTAGATTATATTACTGGCTTTGCGTTTATCGAACATGTTGTGAACCCTGTCGAAATATTAAATGATGCATTAAGAGTTCTAAAACCTGGAGGAAAAGCAATTTTTACTACTCCGACAAAAAAAGCAAAAGGGGTTCTTGAATTTCTGTCTTTCAAGCTTGGCATAATTAGTAAGGCCGGGGTACGCGAACACAAAAACTATTTTGAAAAAAAGGATCTGATGAGTATGGTAAATGCAAAAGCGTTTTCCACCCGCTATGAATACTTCGAATTCGGCTTTAATAGCCTTTTTGTGATAGAAAAAACTCATGGGCAGTAAGTACACCAAGCACATACTTTTTGTAGTTGCACTACTTTTTATTTTCAGGGATTTGGTGGGGAATATGTCAACGAACCTACCTGATTGGCGGGACTATGCTTTCATCACTTGGATAACAAACCAGAACATAAACCATATTAAAACTCTCGACTTTGCAAACATATTCAATACCAATGCCTTTTTCCCCCATACAAACACCCTCTTTCTATCCGAAACTTTTTTTACTCTGTCTCTTGTAGGCCTACCGATTTCACTTTTTGTAAAAGATCCAATCATATTATTTAACTTGTTATTTCTACTAACTTTCGTTCTGAACTATGTCAGTTCATTTCTGTTCTGGAAAAAAATAACAAAGTCCGAGGGTGTGGCATTCATTGGTTCAGTGGCTACCGTTTTTTCCCCCTATTTCTATGCACAGTTTGGCCACTTTCAAATGATCACATATTGGCCACTAATGTTCTCCTTATATTTTCTTGTAGAGAGCAAAAGAAACAAAAAGAAATTATTTCTGGTCGGTCTTTTTCTTGCCATACAATTTCTTGCCAGCGTATATCTCACATATTTCCTTTGTGTCGCAATATTGCTATACCTATTCTTTGACTTTCTCAAAAACCGAAACATCAAAAGTGTGCTTGTGTCATTTTTTATAATATTTTCTTTGTTTTTAACGCTAGATGGGGTGTTTATCAAAGGCTACATGAATACCCAAAAATACTTTGGGGTTAAAAGAGAGTACGGTGAATACGTTGGCTACTCTGCCCATTTGACCGACTATCTATTTCCACGACAGCAAAGTTATCTGTACAATAATACTTTCTTCAAAAAGTGGAATGCCTACAACAAACACAATTTGGGCGAGGTTGCATCATTCCCCGGATTCGTTCTCACAATTACAGCTCTCCTCGGAATTTTCGGATTTAAGAATTCTAAAAACTCCATCGTGGTCATGTTCAAAAAAGAGGTAGAGCGATATTGGTTTCTTTCGTTAGCTACTATTGGATTTCTTTTTTCACTCGGACCGCGTCTAAATTTTAATGGTGTCTACAGCGGAATTCCCACTATTTATACATTGCTACTCAAAATTCCTTTTGTTGAGGCCATCAGAGGCCTTGAGAGATGGTCATTTTTGTTTTACTTCGGCCTTACTTATTTTTCTCTCCTTTATATAAAAACTATTAAGAGAAGATCTGTACTCTTCATCGTATTGACCATTCTCCTCCTTGAACTTATGCCCTTTAAAACGCTAACTTATGCCGGCTCCTATATCACCAATAACGACGAAGTGCTCAGGGACATCTGTTCTATTCAAAAAACAGCAATTCTGGAAATACCGGTAACCCATTTCGACACAACCGGGTCTATCGCTGAAGGTGTAAGCTATATAACTACAAGAGAGCTCGCCACTTTGTATAATCATTGTCACCTGATAAACGGTTATACCGGATACGACTTACCAAGCATTGCAAACACCAAAAACCAAATTTACGAATCAATCGCCAGCAAAGACAGTCAAGGCTTTTATAAAACAATCAGCGAATCTGGTGCGCAAATCCTTGTCTTAAACAGAAAAAACCTTTTACCAGAGACAATAACAACTTTTAACAAGTTCCTGCTAGAACTTGTTAAAACTTCACAGTTAAAACCACTTGGGAAGGATGTGTATAAAATAAATTAGATTGCATGGCGGCTAAAACTGTTAAAAACCTCAACAGCAAGATTTACTACCAAGGACAGTATTGGAATGATCTCCCGCAAGTGCAAAATTATATTGCGAAAAGTATAACCGGAGACGAAAATAAATGGTGGGTAGAATATTTTAAACAGAAATACGCCACTACCCCCTTTCACCATGGCCTATTTTTAAATTGCGGTGACGGAAGATGGGAAAGAGAATTTATCGACAGAAAAATCGTAAAAACAGCTACCGCATTTGATGTGTCTCCAGATTTTATTAAGAAAGCCTTACTGCTAAGAGGTAAGAGAAAAATAGAATACATACTTGCAGATGCTAATAAAGTCAAATTGCCAAAAAACAAATACGATCTTATCGTTAATTATGCTGCCCTTCATCACACCCAATACATTAACCGATTATGCAATGTATTGGCCAATTCGCTAACGCAGGACGGTATTTTTTTAAATTTCGATTATGTAGGTCCCTCAAGAAATCAATATCCTATTGTTAATTGGTTAATATTGAAATTGGTAAATAACACGCTTCCCAAAAATCTTAAAAAAACTACTCTCGGATACCCCCACTTACCCACAATGCTTGCAACCGATCCGACAGAAGCCATACACTCGAATTTAATTGTTGACAGCGTGTCTAGATTTTTTAATATCACAGAGAAACGCAACACCGGTGGCGGCATTGCCTATGAGATATTAACCCACAATACAAATCTCAATAAAAAAATTATCTCCTTAAAAAAATCAAAAAAACATATACAAAGACTTCTGAAGTTGGATAGAATATTTACAACACTAAAAATAGTTCCTGTTTATTTCTCATTTTTCATTGCTTCAAAAAAATCTCAAAGAGACGTCAAAACTGCGTACTTTCAGCAGATTGAAAACATTCGAGAAAAATACTCTCTTAAACTTGAAAACACATATACACTTTTTAATTTCCTTGTGATGTTTAAACACTATCGATCCTGGAGAAAAAGAGCTAAAATGACCGGAGATTACATGATATACACATTGGCCAGAGTCGCGAGTCTTTTTTTAGCATTCTTAAAGCACATATGAAAAGGTTGCTCATATCTTTATTTTTCTTTTTTTACCTCTTTCTATCGTTGTTCGTATCGGGAATCGTAGATTCGCAAGACGGTCTCCAATATTTAGCTGTGGCACGCAATCTTTATTACCAACATGAACCAACGGCTCCTGTTTATGAATATGGAAACGAAGGTGGGTGGAAAAATATCCATATGAGTACTTTTGTCGGAAGGAACGGCAAAACTTACACTTTAACGGGGTTGGGATTTTCTCTGGCAATGGTACCATCAGTTGCTCTTGCAGATATTTTTTACAAAATCTACAATTTAACACCTAGTATCCATTTCCCCCTCGAATCAGATTGGATAATCCTATTTACTACAAGTTTTACAAACATATTCTTTGCAGCAGTTCTGGCTATTACCATTTTTTCATTTCTGATTCTTATTAAAGTTTCCCAACAAAACGCATTAATTATAACTGTCCTTGCTTTCCTGACTACCAATCTTTTCGCTTTTTCTAAACACATCACAGCACACATGATGTTCGCCTGTTTTTTGACTCTTAGTTTCTATTTCTTAAAAAAATATTCAATTAACAAAAGAGCGCTCTTCATATTCTTGTCGGGGATCACTTTCGGAATTCTTCTTATTACCTACAACAACACTTTTATGCTGACAATTCCGTCTATCATAATCTATTATCTTTTAATCACCAGAACAAAAATTGATCGTCGTTTTATAATAAATGCTTTTAAGGATTCTGCATTATTTCTCTTGGGTGCAATGCCGTTTTTTTTACTATATCTGTGGTATGAGAATACCCGAGCGCCAACCGATGCCATACTTTCATCTCCAACCTTCTTGGCATTTTATACAAGCACCAGAACTTTAAAAGTCCCCCTTACTGTTTTTTTTGAAGGTATATATGGACAGCTTTTAAGCTCCGGTCGCAGTATTTTTATTTACTCTCCGCTTTTACTGGTCCCATTAATATTCTGGCATAAATTCAAAAAGGACATACTTCCCGAAATTATTTCTTGGACAATTTTGGCAGCAACTTATATTCTTTTCTACTCCACATTATTCTCAGACGGGGGACCGGGGCAAGGAGTAACCGCTCTGTGGTCTGGAGAGGCTAGTTGGGGTCCAAGGTATTTAGCGCCACTTATCCCTTTCGGAGTGATACTCTCAGGATATATATATCAAAAGGTAAATAAAATGGGAAAGGTTCTGGTTTTTCTTCCTCTCTTATTGTTTGGGTTTTATGTTGAAATATTAGGAGTTTTAATGCCCTACCAAATTAAATTGCACCACCTTGAAGCACACTTTTACGTAAATCAGACTGAGTATACATCATACGCATATAGCAATCTTCTACCCAGATATTCTCCAATAATAATGATGAGCAAAAATCTCGTAAGATTAATAAAGAATTTCAAAAGCAGGACTTTCCCCGGAAATTTCAACACAAAATTCTACGATGGAATAGACTTCGCTTTTGATGTGGGATCGGAAAGATGGAGAGTGGTTCAAGGCACAGGTTACATATCGTTTAATAACGGCATCGAAGATGTGAAGAATATTACTTTTGACATGATCAACCACCCTATTGCCGACACGAAAGAGCCTCTCTATTTGGACTTCGCCCTTAACGGTAACAAACTAAACGACGTTCCCTATATACTGAAAATCGGTGAGAGGAGAAAAATTATTCTAAGCATAAACCAGACTCTTCTTAAGAATACAGAAAACACGTTAATGGTTAATAGTAGTTATAAGAATCCTAGAGTCACCAAAGACAAAGACAACACCCAGCTGCCCGCAATAATCAACATGTGGATTAACGGTAAGTCGATTAACAAGGAGCACATATCTGTCCCCTACATTTCAGCTCTTGGCCCCAAAACGGCTGGGATTTCTTACAAAAATTGGGGAGGGACAAACATAGACCCATGGCTGTCGTGGAATATCCACACACAAATCTATGAACGTACACCTGATTTCTGGTGGTTACGTCCTATCTATTACTGGGATGTTAACAAAAAACCGTTTATTTTTCTTTTTATTGCCAACCTTGTCGGCGTTGTGTTTTTTACTTATAAACTGAGGAAAACTATTTAATTTTGCGCATCCAAAAAGATCCTCCCCCGATAGGTACCATGTCAGAGAAAACTGCTTTAACTTTTTTTGGATATTTTTCATTCATATACCCTCTTGCAAAAACTATTTCAAAAGCGTTGTTAAAAAGCAAAAAAGCATGAAGAAGATACTGCTCGGACCAAAATCTTCTTTCTTTTAATACCCAATCCTTAGGATAATCGTAAGGCAAAAATATATCGTGAACATGTATATATACCCCCTTCTTCAACCTGGGCAGAACTTCAAAAAAAATGTAGTTTACATCCCCTCCAATCCTGACAACATGAGAAGAATCAATAAATAGAATATCGTCCGCTTCTAGACTCTCAAAGATCTTCAGTGGTACATTTTCAACCTTACGTTTAATAAGCTTTGAAAATCCCGGAAAACCTTTAGTTAATATCGGTTGCGGGTAGGGTTCGATTGAAATCAATTTTGTATTTCCGTTTTTTAAACAGGCCGATGCTGCAATTTTTGTTGACCATCCTGAACCTATTTCTAAAACTGTTTTCGGCCTAAGGTGCCGAATCATTCCATAATAGCTTAGAGCGTCAATACCATCAAAGGCCATGTTATTTAAATAAAAATTTGAATCGTTCTGAGCATTTACCGCCTTAGAAAAATTCTTAAATGTTTTATATTCATTTTTGAATTCGTCAAGCTTTCTTAATACTTCCAGTTGTGTTTTGTCATTGGTATTTATTCCAATCATGCTTTTTTCACCAAAATCACTAATCTTAAGTTTCGAAGTATCGGGAATTGGATGGTAATAATGATTGGGAATGATATGAAACCCCACTTTTTGCCAATAATTAAACCCGTCATAATAACCAAGATCCCCTTTTTGAATTTTATAAAGACCAATTAAGCTGGCGGTAATTTTTTTAAGTAATTCTCTATACAACATTTTCACTGCTTGATTATAACATGCACTTAATTCTATAATTTATGATCTTTACATGCTAAAAAAAACAAGTTCTCTAAAATATTTGAGCTTTGGGAAATCCACAAGTTTTCTAACCTGTCCAAGGTGTTTTATCGTTCCCGAGAGTTCGCTCCAATACAAAGGAGCTTTCCTGATATGTAAAAGTTGCAAACAAAAATATCCGATAAAGAAAAGGGTCTTACAATTAATTTATCCAGGGGCGCTATCCAGGCAAGTTAGGAATGAATTATCCGGAAATGAAATACCTCTGACCAGGAAAAATATTGAGCGTTTTGCAACAAAAGACAAATGGAGCAAATATTACAACCATTTTGTAGACCAGAAGATTAATTACCTGATGGAAGGTCTGGGCCACAGGAATTTCAGAGGAATAATTTCCCTTGGATCAGGCCCCGGATTTGAAATTAAGGAAATATTAAAAAAAAGGCATTTTCCTTTAGTGTTTTCCTCAGACCTAGCTCCTTCTGCAACAAGTATCGTTCCTTACACCTTAAGTAATGCCAATACTACCGTTTGTCTTTTTACCTCTGACCTTAACTATGTTCCAATTATTCCAAATAAATCCTATCCTATTCTGATTTACGAAGCTCTCCACCATACAAAAAGCTCTCTAAAAACTTTGGAGAGAATGATGCAAAAAAAATATTTTGACATTTTCTTCGTAGAACCGTGCACCAATTTTTTTATTCGCTTTCTAGCCAAACTTGGATTGGCACAGCGGGTTGAATATTCGGGTGTCCGCCCGGATTTTATAGATCTAGTAAAGGTAGGAGAACTGGCAAAAAAATACAAATACAAGCTTCATTTAAACACAATTTGGGACATCCCAGAAGAGTACATCAGACGCATTTGCAAAGAGGGCTCATGGGTAGAATCGGTTTTGCTGATTATTATCGATTTATCATCAAAAGTGGGAAACTTGCTTAATTGGGGAAGCTTCGCTATAGTACACCTACAAATAAATGAAACGCGCAGTGGATATCGTATTTATAGCCCACGGAAGTAAAAGCTTTGGCGCCGGGCACTTGTCAAGATGTAGTAAAATAAGCAACTACATCAAAGCCAAAACAAAGAATGAAGTTAGTATGCTTTTTTTGGGGCACTATGACAGTTGGGGAGAAAAAGCGGCAAAAGAAAATAGGCTTCAATATATCAACCTTGTCTCCGAGAACAATACCAAAGAGCTGGAGAAACATCTTTTTAAATTAAATCCCAAGATAATAATTAACGATAACTGGGTACTTAACCCTCCCGAGTATTATTTGATGTTAAAGAAATATTCAAATTACCTAATTGTAATTGACGACTCCCTGCACGCACAGCATTTCTGCGATGTTCTGATAAATGTAGACCCCAATAAATATATTCCAAAACCCAAAAGAAAAGATCTCATATTTTTCCAGGGTTTGAAATATTTGGTACTTCCCTATCAAACAGATACTTTTCACTATGACATTACAGGAGATATCTTAATTTTTTTGGGCGGAACCGATTACAGAGAAATTGCCGTTGAACTTGCAAAAAATTTAGCTGACTTGATGAAGGATAAAAAAATTACAGTAATAGACACACCCCAAAAGGGACTTCCTAAAAATGTAACTCTCGTGGAACCGTTTACTTACCCCATTACTTCGCTTCTCAAATTTCACAACATAATAATTACTTCAGGCGGAACTGCCATGCTCGAATCCATATACTTTAAAAAACCTACTTTTGCATTTGCCGCGCAACCTTGGGAAAAAGTTAATATAAAATACTTTGAAGAAAGGTCGCTGGTTAAGTGCATCGGGAGCTATGAATATTATCCGAAATATCTTGCCGAGAACTTCATGAAATTTCTGAGTTCCCCCCTTGATTTTGCCTTTAACAAAAATTTAATTGACGGAATGGGGGTTGTCAGAATTGGTGCCGTCGTTCTGGACAAACTGTCTAGAGTGTCTCATAAAAATTCATAATGAAAGCTATTAAAGTCGGCAATAAAGAAATAGGCGAAGCTTCTCCAACTTATGTTATAGCAGAAGCCGGGGTCAATCATAACGGAGATGTCGATTTAGCCAAAAGACATATCAGAGAAGCCTGGTTGTCAGGGGCGGATGCAATAAAATTCCAAATCTACAAAGCAGATAAACTGGTCACGAGGACCGCTCCTATCTATTGGAAAGTTGGAAATGATGAGGGTAAAACTCAATACGATGTATTTTCTAAAATCCACAATTTTCCAATCGAGTTTTATAAAAAATGTATAGATTATGCCAATAAAATCGGAATTACTTTTTTCTGTACTCCGTTTGATTTAGATGCTGTTGACGTAATGGAAGAGATAGGAGTCAAACTTTATAAAGTTGCCTCCGGAGACATCACCTATCACCAACTTCTTAAGAAAATTGCACAAACAGGAAAGCCAATTGTCCTTTCCACCGGAGCTTCAACTCTGGGAGAGATCGAAGAAGCCGTAAATATTATTGAGAAAGAGAATAATAGTCAAATTATCCTCCTTCACTGCACCCTAGCCTATCCAACTCCCCAAAAAGATATTAACCTTAACATGATTCCCACTCTGGCAAAACTTTTTCCTGACTACCCTATTGGCCTATCTGACCATACCTTTAGCCCTCTGACCCCCGCGCTTTCTGTAATGGTGGGGGCTAAAGTTATTGAAAAACACTTTACGGTAGACAAAACTCTGGAAGGAAGCTCCGATCATAAACTTGGAGTAGACCCATACCAATTAAAATGTTTGGTGGAAAGCATCAGACTCGCCGAAGCATCTCTCGGGGGGGGTATGAAAAGGCCGGAGGATGCCGAGAAACCAGCTTTAATGATGGCCAGAAGAAGTTTAGTTTCCACTCAAAACATAAAAAAAGGGGAAAAAATCACTAAACAAATGCTCACCGCAAAAAGACCCGGAACCGGAATTCAACCAAAATTGATGGAGGAAATTATCGGTCTAACCTCTAAAAAAGATATTAAGGAGGATTCTATTTTTACATGGAACATGGTTAAAGACCCAAAAATTGATGTCATTATTCAGGCCAGAATGGGTTCTGTCAGATTTCCGGGAAAAACACTTAAAAAAATAAAAGATAAAACACTATTGGAAAGAGTAATCGACAGGGCAAATAAGATTAGAGGCATATCGGAAATTATTGTGGCAACAACAAACAGAAGAAATGATGAAGCGATTGTCGACCATTGCAAAAAACTGGGAGTTTCATATTACGTTGGTAGTGAAACCGACGTCCTTAACAGACTGGTCAAGGCTTCCCAAGAACACTCATCCGATATTGTTATCAGATTAACGGCAGATAACCCTTTTTTGGAACCAAGTGAGATAGATTCCTTAATTCAAAAACATCTAAAAAATGAAAACGATTACACCCTGTCTTTTGGTTATCCGCTCGGCTCTTCTGGAGAGGTTTTTGGTGTAGAAGGTTTGATCAAAGTTAGCAATCTCACTAAAGATAAACTTTCCCACGAACACCCCGGAGTGTATTTTCTTAATCACCCCGAAGAATTTAAAATAGAAGCAGATAAGGCACCCAAAAAAAGAGATTTCCCTGAAATAAGACTTACGATAGATGTACCCAAAGACTTTAAAACCGCCGAAAATATAATAGATAAACTGGGTGAAAATTTTACAATCGATGACATTATTGCTCTTTACAGAAAAAACAATAAATTGTTTACAAACCGTAAAGTCGAGCAAGAAAAACCCAGCATGGCGTTTAAAAAAATTTTCAGTGGGGAAAACCCTTTTTAACTATTTCAATAACTTTCGCTTTTTGAGGTCTTCGGCAAAGTTTAAAGCCAGTTCGACATCCATCTTCAATTCCTGGGCGATTTCTACCACAGACCTTTTTCCGTCAATCATGTAACCAAAAAGTTCAAGCTGCCAATCTTCCGGACGTTTATCGAGAAACCAGCCTATTTTACCTCTCATAAGAGGTCCCACCCATTCCCTTCGGGGCACAAAATCTCTGTCAAAATTGCGTATAATCTTTAATATTAAACGCCTTCCGTTCTCAAGAGCTTCTTTACTAATAATTGATGGATTGTCAAGATGAGTGTGGTACTCTTCATATGGCCAAGTGGTAATCATCACTGCAGGAATATTAATTTTAGGGTCATTAAATATCAGCTCATCCGATCCTGTTAGCTCTCTGAATTCCAATATTTCGTGTTTTAATTTCAGATTCCTACATGAACTCTCACATGCGTAATTTAGTGGATGCTTTCCATCAAAAGTCTTTTGCACTAAAATTCTGTTTTTGTTTCCCAAAATGTCTATTACAAGAACGGCTTTGATATTTTTTAAATTCTTAATTCTTCGGGCCACATATGCAATAGAGCCAATCGTTTCCGGTAAAAACAAGAATCTAATCGTGTGATTAATCTTTTTAGATTTTATTTCCTGCGCGACCTTGATTGCAACTGCAACCGCCGATAAATTATCATTTGCCTGATATGGATGGTCCACATGAGCAATAACTAATATTTCTTTCTTGGTCTTACCTTTAATAACAGATTCTCCTATTGTTAGATACCCTTTCTTATACGCAACTTTAATCGAAACTTTATATCTATGTTTCCTGTTAAGTTTCTTGTATTGATTCTCACTCAGGCAGAAACCCCAATCCAAATTGTAATATGGAAAAACATAAGGAATTGCATTTTTATTCTTGCTAAAAAAACATTTATGCCTTAAATGTTTATCAAGTTCTGCAAAAGTCACAACTCCCTCAAAAGGGAGTGAGCCCACAAAAAGGTGTAGCGGGTTATTTTTGTAGTCTGCCACCAATCTTCCTGTCACCTCATCAATCAAGGTGGCGGCGGATACTTCCCACTTATCGGGAATTTTCCACGTAAAACACTTTGTCCCTGAAGCAATTTTAATAAACTTTAGAGGCAAATATTCTGAAATTATATTCATCGCTTTGTCTTCCCCGGCACTAACCAATGCACGATTGAACGGATATAGTCTTTTTATAATTTTCAGCATGAGAATCTTTGTATTGTATCACAATCCTGATATAATCTACCCCGTGAACAAACGAGCATATAGAAATTTTTACGGAGGTGGGTATTTCGTGGATAGAATAGACGATGATTTGCGAACCCAAATGGAGCTTCAGGAAATAACTAGGCTAAAGAAATATATTCCTAAAAAAGGGAATGTTCTTGATGTTGGTTGTGGTTTGGGTGAATTTCTTTCACTCTTCGATCATGGTTGGGATAAATACGGAATCGAAATATCACAATACGCAATTAGGAAGGCAAAAAAAAGAGGGGTTAAATTTACGATACCAAATAAAGCCGATAACTTCGACCTAGTGATCTTTCGGGGAACGATACAGCATTTAGATAAACCGTTTTCTGAAATTCAAAAAAGAATTAAGCAACTTAAGCCAGGTGGTTTCATGGTCTTTCTGGCAACACCGAATACCGGCGGGCTTTATTATCGAATTTTTCAAGATCTCCCATTTCTGGATCCTAAAAGGAATTTTCTTATCCCCTCTGACAAAATGTTTATTCATATCCTGGAAAATTTAGGTCTAAAAGTAAAAAAAATCCACTATCCATATAAAGAAACTCCATACGCTCACCCATTAAAAGACTTCTTCTTTTTTGCCCTGAGGCTTTTTGGGATTGCTAACAAAAAACATGCTTTTCCAAAAAATATGATGGAGGTGTATGCCCAAAAACCTTAATCCTCCTCATTGACTTTTTTGTCCTTCGTGAGAAAATATTTGAAATTATCGGACATAAAAAATGAAGGATCGTATAAAACATATAGGTCAAAACCCCGAGGAGATGGGATCATACGGATCCGTAATCCCGTTTACCGATATTACGCCCAAAGTAAATCCGTCTGCACCATTTGAAAAATTATCCATAAAGAATGTTGAAAGTCTCCCCGATTCACAAAGAAACATATTGTTTATTTATCCCGGTATGATTACCGAAGCTCCTATGACACTCGGCATGCTTGGGGCTGTAGCAAAGCAAGAGGGTTGGAAAGCCCATGCAATGGTAAATACTTTTAAAAAACCTTTAGCGGTAGAAGATTACGTTCACAAAGCCCATGAAGTTAAAGCAAATTTAGTAGGGATAACAATGCTAACATTTAATGCGCTTGAAACCTATAAAATCGTTGCTGGTCTAAAAGAAGCCGGTTTCCCTGTAATAATGGGTGGGCCTCACCCTACTGATAATCCCCAGGAATGTCTTGATCGTGGCGCAAATATTGTTGTAAGAGGAGAGGGTGAATATCCAATACGGCAAATATTACGGGATTTTCCAAATGTTCCGGAAGGTGTTATAAAAGGAGAAGTTCCTCGAAACTTAAGCGAACTTCCTCTCCCAGATTTGGATGTCTACGATCAAAGTGCTTTTACTGACGACGAAGGGTTCGTAAGAGGATTTAACAGAATACATACGAGTAGAGCTTGCCCGGCTCATTGTACCTTCTGCGCTTCAAGTGTACTCGGGCATGACTGGAGACCTACTACCGTAGACAGAATAATTGAGGATATCCAAAGGAGAGTTGACCAATATGGAATCACCAGTATCGGCTTTGCGGATGATTGTTTTCCGGTAGATAAAGATAGAGCACTTGATTTTTGTAGGCGTGTCCATGAAATTAAACTTAAAGACTCAAATCAAAAGCTTACGATTAGGCTTAATTCCCGTGTAACCTTGGTTGACAGTGAACTTTTGAAAGCGTTCAAGGATGCAGGTGTTTATTCAATAGCCTTTGGACTAGAAAGTTTCGACGAGCTTTCTTTAAAACGAATGGGTAAAAACGTAACTTTGCAACAAAACATTGAAGCTCCATGGATGGCTCATGAGGCGGGCCTGATTGTATATGGTTGTTTGATGATAGGTTTCCCCTGGGAAACATCCCTAAGCATTCAAAATCAAATAAAAGGTATGCATGAAGTTTGGGATGCGGTATCACTCTTTCAGGTCTCAGGATGCCTGACGCCTTTTCCGGGAACGGCAATATATAAACAATTTGTAAACGAATATCCGAGTATCAGTGAATGGTGGCTTGATCCGCGCAAGCAAGACCACGGCATCCAGGTTTATCAAAATGCAGCAAATCCTTATGCAGTGAGCAATTTCTATCAGCGTGTGTATTTTGACGATTCATACATAAGAGGTGAAGATTTCTTTCCATATACCGATGAATACAAGAGGTCTGTTGCCAAATTCGTACAAGAAGTGGGTAGCCATAATATACCTTTTATGTATCCTGATCGGCCAATTACGCAACAGTTTACCCATTTGGCTGCTAAGGCTTCGATGATTGGCGAAGATTTATTCCCCGGTATGGAGAGAAAAATAGGAGGATGGTTATTTGATAGGTTTGGACGTAAAGGCGAAAGAACCGGCATTGAAAAACAAAGAGATCAAAGAAGAGGAATTTCTAAACATCTAAACAGCCGATAGCGGGGACGCTTCTTAACCGGGCTCATTGATGTTAAAATCATAATAAATTTATGCCCCATATTAAGGATTATTTAAGAGAGTTTTTACACAGCATCAATCAAAACCCCATAAGTGAGATGTTGTTTGAAAAAGAAATCATTAGAAAATCAAAACTTCCCTTGACATCAATACATGAGTTGGTTAATAAAATCGGTATATTTTCTCCGTTTACAAAGGAGCTCTATCGACAAAATGACTATTATGGTCATGCTTCTGTCATCAAAAAATACCTTAAGATTTCAGGGGACTATCAATTCAAGTTTGCGATCGACCATGGAATTGTATTTAGTAAAAATACAAATCAACTGGGAACAGATTCTACGATCCCCTCGGCTGTAACTTTTGGGAAATATCAACAATGTATTCTAAAAACATATAAACCAAATATCTATTGCATAGGACCTTATATACACTACGCAGAAAGCCTTTACTGCGATGAAGAAATATACAAAATGAGAAAGAAATTGGGGACAACTCTTTTAGTTTTTCCGTCCCATTCAACCCCATCCGATACGGTCGAATATGACTATAGAGAACTGGTTAATAAGATTCAAATTGCAGGGAAAAAATTTCAAACAATACGTGTATGCATTTATTGGAGCGATGTCTTAAGAGGGGTAGATGAAATTTACAGGAAAGCGGGGTTCGAGTGTGTTACTGCCGGACATGTTTATGATCCCAACTTTTTACCCAGATTAAAATCGATTATTTTGTTATCGGATTATGCCATGGGAAACGGTGTTGGCTCGAATGTGGGTTATTGTATTTACATGAATAAACCTTATCAAATAATGTGGCAGGAGGAAAAACTAAGTGGCCACCATAAGGCGATAAAAATAATCGAGGACGAGACGTCCTCTAAGGGTTTTCGTGAAGTTATAAAAACCCTAAACAAATTCAGCAATAAAGTAACAACAAAACAAAAAGAAATAATCGGATATTATTGGGGGTTCGATGAAATCAAATCTCCTTCCAAACTTGGTGAAATTATCAGAAATTCAGAGGCCAACTACCAAAACTCAACAAACGATTGACATCCTAGGCTAAAGACCCAAACGACACAAGCTTCTTGACTATAATTAGCTTTATCACTAGAATCAGGTATCAAATTTTATGAAAATAGTAATTCTATGCGGCGGGATCGGCTATAGGCTTAAAGAAGAGACCGAGTTTAAGCCAAAACCCATGGTTTTTGTCGGTGACAAACCCATTCTTTGGCATATAATGAAAATTTACGCCCATTACGGATACAATGAATTTATTATTGCTCTGGGGTATAAAGGAGACTGTATAAAAGACTACTTCTTAAAACAAAAACATTTGCTTCATGACTTTACCCTCCAAACTAAAGACGGTTCTACAAATCTCCATAAAATGACCTCAAAGAGTGGTGACGACTTTATCATTACATTTGTGGATACAGGACTCGAAACCTTACCCGGTGAAAGGATATTAAGAATAAGAGATTATATTCCAAAAGAGGATGAGAATTTTATGGTCACCTACGGAGACGGCCTTGCAGATATTAATATTCCAAAACTCATAAGCTTTCACAAAAAACACGGTCTCATCGGATCAGTTACTAGCGTTCACCCAACCAGTAGATATGGAATTTTATCAATTGACAAGAGGGGGCTTGCATATTCTTTTAAAGAAAAACCGCTTCTTAATGATTGGGTAAACGGGGGGTTTATGGTGTTTAAAAAGACTTTTTTCAAATACTTAAAAAGGGGCGAGTATGAACATCCTGCTCTTAAAAGACTTATCGAAAGAAAACAGCTTGCAATTTTTTCCCACAAGGGATTTTGGCACTCTATGGACACCTACCCGGACGTAGATCATCTAAACGGGCTTTGGAAAAAAGATCCGAAATGGAAAGTATGGAAATAAACTCAAATATTGAAGACAAAGATTTAAAATATATCCTTACTAAGGCGGGAGCGGAAATCAAGGGCCTGGCCGGCAAGGCAATTCTTTTTACCGGAGCCGGAGGTTTCTTGGGTTACTATTTCATTAAATCTTTTATTAAATGGAACGATTTGCACCCAAAGAACAAAATTTCAATTTATGCCTTGGATACTTTCCCCTTAAGGGTTCCTTCATGGCTGAAGGACAGACCCGAAATAAAAATCATCAGGCAGGATGTCGCCAAGGCCGTTTTTTCCCCAAAACAGCAATTTGATTACATTATCCATGCAGCGTCAATTGCCTCTCCAATTTTCTACCGCCTTCACCCAATCGAAACCATCAATGCGAATGTTCAGGGCCTTTACAAAATATTAAATTATGCTGTTGAAAGGCTGAAAACAAAGAGAAAGGTAAAAGGAATATTATTTTTCTCAACTAGCGAAATATACGGCGATCCGACCATGGAAAATGTACCCACCCCTGAAACTTACCGTGGAAATGTCTCCTGCACCGGTCCCAGAGCATGCTATGATGAGTCCAAGAGATTTGGCGAGACCCTTTGCGTCAATTATTCAAAGGTTCACGGACTACCAATTAAAGTTGCCCGCCCGTTTAATAATTACGGTCCAGGTTTGAAAATTACAGACGGGCGCGTCATTCCTGATCTTGCCAATGATATTTTGCACGGCAGAAATGTTACGCTTCTTTCCGGCGGGTCCGCTACCCGTACATTCTGTTACATCGCCGATGCAATCACCGGCTACATCAAAATACTGATCAACGGCAAACCCGGCGAAGCCTACAACATCGGAACTGAAAAACCTGAGATATCCATTTCTCTCCTCGCAGAAAAAATGAAAGATTTATCCATTAAACATTTTGATTATCATGGAAAAATAATCAGAAAAATAAGCAAGGACAAAAACTACTTGACAGACAATCCTCAACGTAGGTGTCCTCAAATTTCAAAAGCGAAAAAGGAGTTGAAATACAAACCCGAAATTTCTCTCGATAAAGGTTTACTTAACACACTTCTTTGGTATAAGGAAGGTCAATTATGAAAATATCAATCGTGGGGTCAGGCTACGTAGGATTAATTACGGGAATCTCGTTGTCATCACTGGGACATAGAATCACATGTATTGAGAACAATAAGGACAAAGTTTTCGCTATTAATAATGGTAAATCTCCATTTTACGAACCCGGAGTAGATCTGGCTCTTCAAAGTGCTATTAAAAAGGGTCTACTTCAGGCAACAGAATCACTTAAAGAAGGTGTGATTAACTCTGATATCACAATTATCGCCGTAGGAACACCTACTATAGATAATAAAATCGATCTTACATTCGTTAAGAAAGCATCGGAAGAAATTGGGAGAGCCTTAAGAGAAAGTAAAAAATATCACGTTGTTACCGTTAAATCCACCGTTTTACCCGGTGTTACAGAGCAAGTTGTTAAACCAATAATAGAGAAGTTTTCAGGCAAAAGCATCGGAGAGTACGGCCTTTGTATGAGTCCCGAATTCTTAAGCGAGGGAACGGCTATTAAGGATGCGCAGGAACCGGACAGAATCGTCATTGGTCAATACGATGATAAAAGTGGTATGGAATTTGCAAAAATATATAATGGAAGCAAGGCACCTATAATATTTACCAATCTTTGGACGGCCGAACTGACAAAATACACTGCCAACTCGCTACTTGCCACACTAATCAGTTTTTCCAACGAAATAGCCAGGATAGCAGAAGCAACCGGCAAAGTGGATATCTTGGAAGTATGGAAAGGAGTGCATCTCGATAAGAGGCTCAGCCCAATAAATGGAAAGGTCAGAATAAAACCCGGGGTGCTAAAATTTATTCTTTCCGGATGTGGATATGGCGGAAGTTGTTTCCCGAAAGATACCAAGGCAATTGCCAGCTACGCCGACGAGCTTGGAATAGAAACTTCGCTTATCAAAAGTGTTATTGAAATAAACAACACTCAGCCTATTAGAACGGTAAAACTATTAGAGGATGTTTTAGGGAAAAATTTGGCCGGTAAAAAGATAGCCGTATTAGGATTAACTTTCAAACCAGATACCGACGATCTTCGAGAATCTCCGGCTTTTCCTATCATCAATGAATTACTTTCGGAAGGAGCAATTGTATTCGGGCATGATCCCAGGGCATACAAAGAAAGCGTTCCCCCACAACTTTCAAGTCTTGGTATCTCCTTAGCCAATTCGACAGAGGAAGCTCTCAAAAATGCCGATGGCGTTATTGTTGTAACTTCCTGGAAAGAGTACACACAATTAACTCCCAAGTTTTTCAAAGAAAATATGAAACTTCCGGTTGTAATCGATGCCAGAAGAATTTATAATAGGAGCTCATTTACAAACGCTGGAGTAATCTACAAAGGAATTGGTCTATGAAACTAAATTACCCAAAGCATCACCTTGTAAATATCGGACATATTTCAAGGTGTCAGATATGCAACTCAAATAAACTTCATACAATTCTTGATCTTGGACATCAGCCTCTTTGCGATTCTCTTCTTACAAAAGAAACATTAAACGATCCTGAAACCACGTACCCTCTTAGAATGGTTTGGTGTCAAAACTGTACATGCGTTCAATTGGATTATTGCGTTGACGGCCGTTTGGTTTACCACCCCGACTATCCGTATAGAAGCGGTATTACTAAGGAGCTGGCAGAATACCAAACTGCCTTAAGCGAATCTTTAGTAAAAAAATACAACCTGACCAGAAAAGACCTTGTAATAGATATCGGATCAAACGATGGAACTCTTTTGTCCGGATTTAAAAAGCAGGGAGTTAAGATATTGGGAGTTGAACCGACCAACATAGCTAAAATTGCAAACGCCTCGGGAATTAGAACAATACAAAAATATTTTGACATGAAGGTGGCCAAACAGATAAAGAAAAAGTACGGGTCCGCATCCTTGATTACGACAACCAACACCTTTGCCCATATGCAGTCCCTAGGAGAATTTATAGTCGGGGCTCACTTACTACTTAAAGAGGGTGGTACCTTTGTTAATGAAACGCACTATCTTCTGGATATTATTGCGGGTGGACAATTTGATTCCATTTACCATGAACACCTTAGGACATACTCTCTAAAAGCCTATATCTCCCTGTTTGACCAATACGACTTCACCGTAACTGATGCAGAAAGAGGAAGCAGGTATGGGGGTAATATCAGGGTTCACGCGACCAAGGGCAGAGGGATGCCGGTGAGTAAGAATGTAAAGCAACTTCTTAAACTGGAAAAGGATGCGGGCCTTGGAAGGCTGGTCACTTACTCAAAGTTTGCCCAACGCGTAAAAATGGCAAGATTTGAGTTTATGAACTTCATATATAAAGTCAGAAAAGTAAATAAAAATATTGTAGGCAACTCCTGTCCTGCCCGAGCATCTACACTTTTAAATTATTACGGTGTGGATAGTGAGCTTCTCCCCTACTTGGCAGAACAACCGACATCCTTAAAACTTAATATGTTTTTGGCCGGCGAGCATATCCCAATCGTTAATAACCAGAGATTAATTGATGAACAGCCCGATTACGTCATTATTTTAGCCTGGCATCTCGCAAAACCGATAATTGAACAATTAAAAGCAAGGGGATTAAAATCCGATTTTGTTATTCCCCTGCCCGACTTCAAACTAATAAAAAACTCACAAGTTTAAGTTACCTAAGCTCCGTAAATTCTATTGAGGATGTTGTCGGAGTATTTTGTCAGGTAGCTTCTGAAATATTTCAAATCCTCAATTATCGCTATATATTGACCATTCCTTTTTTTCTTAAATTTACCGATCGACCCATTTTTGATATATTCTTCATTTTGTTTCTGACTTTTTGGATAAAGTGCTTTAACTATGGGAAATAAATAACAGTTTGACAACTCACCTGGTTCACCATATCTATCGGTACTTACAACCGTAGGTGAAACGTATTTATACCTTTCCAAAAACAGCCGAAGCACCCTTGGATGATTTCGAAAAGCTATTGGTCCGAAAAAGATATCAAAATTCTGTCCCTGTCTTAATTTGCACAGTCTCCGCAGTAAATTAATATACACCTTGTTACCAGCCATTTCCGATTTCCACATAAACCCAGGGTAAGTTTCGCGGAACAAAATTGGATTTCTGTTGGCTATAACTATGTCAGCTTCCCTATTTATAATCGGCAAAATTATTTGCGAAATAAATTTTTCAACTATGGAGACCTTCTCCGGTTCGGTTTTTAGGATTATCTTCGTATCTTTAAAACCGGCTGCAAGCAAATAGGCTTTGCGCCTTCCGAGATCCCTGCCTTTATGTTCGCGCTTAAACAGAATTATTTTGCCTATTTTGTCTACTCTATCAATAAATTCTACCGAGCTGGCCCAGTCGCCTACTATTACCCGATATCCTTTTACTTTGCCTGTTCTGATCATCTGGATTGCCAAATCTCCTCTTATTTTGTCTACATCTCCTACAGACTTTACTCTACCCGAATACCACGCGGGGTAGGATGTAAGCAAAACCACGGCTATTGACTTTGGATTTAGCATAATTTATATAATTACAGAATACTTATTGTAAAGTATAATACAGTTTAATGAGTGTAGTAAAAATTGGAATAATAGGTACAGGGTTTGGCCTATATGGCCTACTCCCCGCTTTTAACTCAACCCAAGGGTTTTTTGTGACCTGCATTTCTGGGGAAAAGACTAAAAGACTAACAGACTATTGCAGAAAAATCGGTCTAGAAAAAATCTATACCGACTGGCACGAAATGATCACAAATGAAAAATTGGATGCAGTCGCCATCGCGGTCCCTCCAAATATACAATACAAAATAGCAAAATATGCGATCGGTAGAGGAATTCATGTATTTACAGAAAAACCGTTGGCGGTAACCCTGAGTCAAGCTGAGGACCTTCTTCAACTTGCCAAAAGAAAGAAAGTAAAGCATATGGTGGATTTCGAGTTTCCGGAAATTGAGGCCTGGAAGAAAGTAAAAGAGCTTTTGAGCAAAAAGGTATTCGGCAGTCTCATGAAAATTTGCATAAACTGGGATTTTCTAAGCTTCGACATTAAAAACCAAATATCTTCATGGAAAACAGACATTAAGGAAGGTGGAGGAGCGCTATCTTACTATTTTTCCCACACCCTTCATTATCTTGAACATTTCGGAGGTGAAATTACAGATACAAAAAGTGTACTTTCCTACTCAACGGAAAGTTTAAACGGCGGTGAAGTGGGAGTTGATCTTCTGGCAAAATTTAAAAATGGGGTTACAGCAAATACACACCTGTGCTGCAATACAAGAGGACTAAATAGGCACCAGCTTGTGTTTATCTGCAAAAAGGCTACCATTGTCTTGGAAAATACGAGGAGTTTTACATCCGGATTTACTGTCAAAATTCACACGAATGATAATATTAAACAATTACCAATACCCCCGGATAAGGGTATTGTTAAGGACGAAGACGAAAGAGTGGTAATCGTCAAAAAATTAGCCGCAAGATTTATTAAAGCCATCATCCAAAACGAGAGAGTCACGCCGTCATTAGCAGAGGGTGTTAGGGTTCAATATCTAATCGAACAAATTAGAAAAAATGAATAAAAAGAAAGTTGTTATTCTGATTCCAACTCATAGACCAAATCTTATTGAAACCGATATAATTTCATTGGCTCATCTCAAAAAGCATCTGGGAAAATATGATATCTGCTTCGTTATTCCAAAAAAAATAAATGGCGATACCTTCAAATCTCTCGGATACAGGATTAAAAAAGTTAATAATAATTTCTTTGGTACTTTAAGAAGAGTAAATGAATCTCTGCTTAATAAGGAATTTTACGAAAATTTTAAAGATTATGAGTACCTACTGCTTTACCAACTTGATGCGATTATCCTTTCCAACCAGCTGGAAATGTGGCTAAAGTCTGGCTATGATTTTATAGCTGCTCCCTGGTTTAGACCAATAATTGGCCACCTGACACATCAAAGAGGACAGGGGGTTTCGGGAGGAAACGGAGGTTTTTCGCTAAGAAACATCCAAAAATCAATCGAGGTATTAAGTAAAGTTGAAAAACTAGCCAAAAGAAATTCAAAGAACCATTACACGAGAAGACTTTGGTTTTGGCTTGCTGTTCTGACGGGAAAGTCACACAAAATTTGGCTAAACGCTCCCGCCGACAACTATCCATTTAACGAAGACGGGTTCTGGTCATACGAAGCCCCTAAATACCTCAACAGCTTTAAAGTTGCCCCTTTTAGTGAGGCGCTAAAATTTTCATTTGAAAGGTATCCAAAAAAATGTTTCGAACTCAATGGGCACAAGCTTCCCTTTGGTGCCCATGCCTGGGAAAAATACGACAAGGATTTTTGGTTAAGCGTTCTTTTTGACAATAAGAGAAATATTCGGAGTCATAATTCTAAAAAAGTTGCCCCCGTTAATCACAAGTGCAAAAAGCAGAAGAAGATGTAGCGTCTTTTGTAGAAATATCCTGGCAACATTTATTAGGGAATATGGGGGTATTTCAAATCCTTGTAGGGAAAGGGAATAATCTTTTATTCCAGATAAACCTACGAGATCTTTTAAAGATTGCTCGGTAAAACTGATGTAATGCTGCAAATCTGCGTACCTCTCTACTAATCCCAGTGGATTGCTTGCGTTTGGTACTACTATTATCAGTTTCCCCAAAGGTTTTAGGCTTGCATATAACATACTCAAAACTTCTGTATATTTAGCAGGAGAAATATGCTCCAGTACTTGAATCATTATTACTAAATCATATTTTCCCGAATTTCTACTTAACTTACTTACATCCTCAGTACAGATGGTCTTTCTAATTTTGTGTTTATTGTTTATACGCTTAAGTATTTCCCTATCGTTATCCACAACGTCGATGTTTTTTACTCCCAGTTTATTTAAATAACACACAAATTCCCCCATCCCTGGACCGATTTCAAGAACTGAATATTTTTCCTCGCTTTTAATATCAATTAAATCAGAAAAATTGTACTTGATATAGCCAATTTTCCGATTGAAGGTCTTTTTACTATACATTTGTTCCAAATGTTTAATGTATCTCGACATGTTTATAGCGTGTTTACTATCATTGACCTTACACTATTGTGAACTCTATGCAAAGTTAGGGTTATTCTATTAGCAGTATATTTCCTTAGAACTTTCATGTCTGAATCAAGAAGATCTTTATATTTTTTGGAGGAAATATTCTCTCCGGACATCCTGAAACTTGATAGATCAGAATTTATTATCCTTGGCATTTTAGTTCTTCCTATCTTTAACCACATTTCATACTCCAATACAAAATCCTTAGTTCCTTTAAATGGGCCGAATTTTTTATACGCAGCTCTTGTTAAAAAAACAGAAGGCTGCATTAAATAGTTAACCATCAAAAGAAGTCTGTAACTATTTATGCATGTTAATAGCCTTTTATAAAACATCGATAAACCTGCGATATTCTTTCCATTTTTGTCTACCATCCGACCATACCCTGCCAACCAGAGCGCATCCTTACAATTTAGATACCCTTCAACCACTTTTTTAAAAGCATCTCTTTTATAAAGATCATCTGCATTGATGTATGTAAGCACCTCTCCTCTTGCCTTTCTCATTCCAGCGTTGATTGCACTAAACTGTCCTTTGTCTTTTTTAGATTCACATCGAATCATATCGGGATATTTTTTTAGATAATTATTAACAACATCGAGCGTCTGATCACTTGACCCCCCGTCTTGAATAATAACCTCAAAGTTCCTATAGCTCTGACTAAATATAGAGGCCAACGTACTTTCAATAAAGTTTCCTTTATTTAACGAGGGGATAACAATGGATATCTTGGGGATGTTGTTGCTATTTTCCTTTCTTGACATTTTTAAGGGCATCTTTTCTTACAAATTTTTCAAGTTTTTTTTCGGTTCTCCTGGTAGAAATATACGCCTTCGAAACCATCATTATTACGAGAATCAATCCGCCCACAACCATCATGTCAAAAAGACGGGCAAATTTAAAATTTCTTGCAAACAATTGAAGTGAGTCAGGAAAAATAATGGCAATAATTGCAAATGTCCAAACACCAACCCAAACTACCATCTCGGATCGATCAATCTCCCTTCTTTTAAAATTGAGTACGGCAAAGTAGACCATCGTCAAAGCAAAAAGCAAGGTAATTATTTGTAATCCTAAAATCATTTAGTTATTCTCCACTTAATAATATCTAATAAAATAGCAAACGCGTCCAAGAGCGTAACCCCCTTTACGCTGTCCAAGTATACAGTCTCAACAGGAACCTCGCAATATTTGAGGTTTGTATTTGCCAAATTTATTATCATCTCTGTTTCGACTCCATATCCGGTCGACTCCCAGGCAATTTTCCGATAGGCTCTTTTGGTCAAGGCACGATAACCGCAAAGAATGTCAGACACATATATATTAAAGAGCAGAGATATCAATATTGAAACCATTTTATTTCCCATAAATCTTACCAGAGGCACTCCGTGACTTAAATTCCTGGATCCGAAAACAACTTCGTTGCCATCATAAAGTGCTTCTAAAAAATTATCCATATCTCCAATTTTATGCTGCCCGTCAGAATCCATCATAACAACGGCATCTGCCCCCAATGCGAAAGCTGCCTCACATCCGGTTTTTAAGGCCGCCCCCTTGCCAAGATTGGTCTTGTGCCTGATAACATTATCAACAATCTTACCGGCAATCTCAAATGTGGAATCTGTAGATCCGTCATCTACAACAACTACGGGCAACCTCGAAATAAGTGCTTTCCTAAGTACAGTGGCTATTTGTTTTTCTTCATTGCAGGAAGGAATAACTATAAATATATTATTTTTCGACATACTTAAGCAGTTCTTTTCCAAATCTATCCTTCGAAAAATATTTAGACCTTTTAACTGCACCTTCGGAAAGCGTCTCCATAAATGTTTTGTTCTCAATCAATTGTTTGGTCATTGTTATTAGCTCTCTCTGAGAATTCCAAACCATCCCGCTTTCTTTACTGACTGTTTCAGTCAGTCCACCACCATTAAAAACTATCGGCACTACGCCTGCCGCCATTGCTTCCACGACTGTTATTCCAAAATGCTCGAAAGTGATGGGGTCTCTGGCTTTATCCTCCCCAAAGCCGGTTGCATGCCAATAAATCTTAGCCTGTGAATAGAGTTTCTTAAGCCCCTCAAACGATAAAAACAAGTGAAAATACACTTTATAACCCTTGGCTTCATTTCTAATCATGTTTAAGTAGTCTGTATGCTCTTTTCCTCCGGCAACTCCTCCAACAAAGTGAAGTTCCCAGGAACTGTCTATCATTTTCTCATCAACCATCTTTTTGAAAACCGAAACAAGAATATCTTGTTTTTTGGAATGCCCACCCATAAAGAATCTACCAACGTTTAAAATAATGTTTTTCTTTCTCCCCGGTTGAAACTGATCTATATCTACCGGTGGATAAAGTATCTCTGCATCCTTATCCAGATATTTCTTGGTCCAAAACTTTGTAAATTCTGAGTTGGCTAAAAATACTTTATAAGTATCCAGTCCTTCACCGGGCTTATACGAAGAACTGCCATAAAGGGCCATTTCATAACGTGGCATGTAGCGTTTTAAAATGTTCCAAAGAATAAATCTGAAGTTTCTGACCCCCATGCTTACAAGACCAAATCCATTCGATTTTGTATCCTCATTTATAATTATCTTTATCACAGGATTTTGGTTTGCCGAATTTACTCTTAACTTAAAAACCCCAACGTTAAAATTGTAATCAAGGTATCTGTCTTCCAAAGATATTCTTGCATTTGGAGAGTCAAAGCTAATTGATTTAAGCGACCTCAAGGTCAATTGCTCCACAAAAATCCTTAAAACGAGTAAAAAACTTTTTGGGGTATTAGAAAAAACAATCGTATTTTCCTTATCCAACCACCTTCCTCCTCTTGTATAAACATCGTCAACCGGATTAATACCGCTTTTTATTTCGGGAATAATCAGGAATCTTCTCAATATAGGCAAAATCTTTTCATATTTTATAAATCCCAAAAACGTCCTTTTCATCGGGGTCGGAAAATGAACGTAATAGATCGATCTTTTCGCTTTTGACGGCAGATGGTCCAAAAAGCTGACATTAATAAACATATCGTATTTTCTTGTCTTGGGTATAAGCTTGGCATAACTTCTTTCATACCATGCAACCATGTTAACGCTTGACAAATCAACGCCCATCTTTTCCTGAACTTCTTTCTTATCAACCTCAAAATTAGAAACCAGATCAACATCGTGACCTTTTTTCGACAACACCTCGGCCATTACCGTTGCCACCTTTTCTCCGCCTCCAAGGGCACTTAACCATTTGTCATAGATTGCAATTTTCATATTCCTACATTAGTGATTTAACTTCGTTATATTTTATCCGATTCGTCTTGAATAGACCAATAAAAAAGGGAAACAATACGGAAGCGCAGACCCTCAATCTGACCACGAGCCTCTTTTTTATCTTTTCCCAATTTCTTTTGAGAAGATTATAGACGAGAACCCCAAAGGTATCTCTAATTACATACTTAAAAAGCAGTTGCAATGCTTTTAGTCTGGGCCAATGCTTAGATACAAAGAGAAGCCTACCTCTTTCTGCATGAAAAACGAAAAAGTCAGACCACTCCTTGGAACTACCTGCGTGTATATGGCGAATGACAGATTTGGGATTATAAATTACCCTCCAACCCTTTTCTCTAAGTCTGAATGACAAGTCAGAGTCTTCGTAGTACATAAAAAAGTTTTTATCAAAATAACCAACATCCTGAAGCGCCTTTTTATTTAAAAGTACGCCCGCTCCACAAAATGCAGGGACGATTTCCTCTTCGTCATATTGACCATCGTCTTCCTCGTAAAATTGCCTGCTAGCAGCAATAATTGCTCCCCTGTCTCTCCCAGACCCGTCCCTAAAATAAAAATTTCCGGCATTTTGTATCAGATTTTTTTGGTACTTGGCAACCTGTTCTTTGCTTAGGTCAAGGTCAATATTAAAGTCTTTTATTAGCGAGTCCAGGTGCCCTTTAAATACTACGTCTTCGCCTATATATATTTTAAAGTCGTTTCTTCTAAATGGTTTTATTCTCAGATTTATTTTTACACCATGATTTATTTCATGATTAAGAGGAATAAACACTTTTTCCGTAATAAGGCTTCCTGAATCGTGGGAGATAATAAAAGGATCCGGAGTGTATGGTTTTGCAGTTTCATGGGAAGCATAACTCGAAAAAAACGCCTCCTCGATCATGATTGGTAAATAGAAGTCTACCAGTACTAATTTTGCACCGATGGCCCCTACCCTACTCCCTCTTTTTTTGAATAGATCCACGAGTGAGGTAACCGTATCGATATTCAAAATCGTATCGTTGTTGGCGAGTAAAAAAAGA
Organism: uncultured Gammaproteobacteria bacterium; assembly: GCA_964500695.1. Lineage (GTDB taxonomy): Bacteria > Patescibacteriota > Microgenomatia > UBA8517 > UBA8517 > CAZCNT01. Next base: position 43,450 of record CAZCNT010000002.1, read on the forward strand.
TCTCCCTTGGCGTGTTTCATCCCCAGATTATTTCCTAAACCAAAACCCAAGTTTTTTTCAGACTTTATGATTCTTACTTTGGGAAAGTTCTTTTCAATATAGATAATTGAGTCATCAGTTGAACCGTTATCGACAACTATAACTTCGTAATTTTCTTTAGGGCAATCCTGGATGAAGGTTGAATTCAAAAAGTCTTTTAAAAACCTTTTACCATTGAAGTTAACAGTGATTATGGAAACAAAATTAGTCATTCTTTTTTCCCAAAACCTTACTTTTAACCTCTAAATAATATCTCCAAAGCTTGTAAGTCTTAGAGGCTTTTATTTTTTCCAGTTCTTCTCTCAATTGTGTAGTCTCATTCTGCAAGCAAGTCATAAGCTTTCCCAATGGTTGTATTCCTTGTGTAACATCCATACCATCAATGTCGTTGCCTGCCACAAAAGAAGGAATTACGTTTTCAATCTTCTTATCGGAACAAATGGCTATAAGATACTGTGAATTGTTCCCGCTATGGGAAGGAACACTCCCACTTGCCACAAGCTCACTCTTTTCGGGAATTACGAAGTTAGAGAACCAGAAAAACTGACCCAACATCTCTACATATTTAAAATGTGCCATTAGTATTTCCTTAAACTCTTTGGCGTTCAATTCCTTTTTATGAAATTTATTTTTATCCGAATAAGTCGTCTTATTGGGTGTTGAGATTATAAGAATGCCTTCGGACTTTAGAAGTCTTTTGATTTCAATAATAAAATCGTTCTGTTTTATGATATGTTCGATAAATTCAAAGCTTACCACAACATCAAAACTCCCCGACACCAGATCCGTCTTCAAAGCATCACCCACACAAAAATTAATATTGTCGTGCCCATATTTGCTTTCTGCATACTCAATCGCTGTTCTGGAAATATCAAGCCCAACAACATTATTGGCACCCGCGGAAGAAAGCATCTTGCTGCCGTATCCGCTACCGCAGGCTAAATCTAAAACCTTCTTTTTTTTAACAAACCCTCCCGCAAATTGATACCTATTAATATGCTCGTAATATAATTCCTTACCCATATTCAAGTCGGGAATCATTCTTTCTCCTGTAAAAATAATTTTTTTCATTTAATTTTAATCGAGATATCACCTTTTTTCGGAGAACTTTTCCCGACTATTTTGAAAAAAACCATATTATTTCTCCAATCGTAGGTTCGCGACAGATCGGAATAGGCCACAGCAGGAGAGATTGAATATTCACCCGCCGGAATTGATACATCAATTGAGAAGATCACCCTTCTTGATTCACTTTTCTCGAATTTGCCCGTTTTAATACGATTCCAAATTGTATTTGCCGCAAAAACCTCCTCATTATTTTTATTTCTCACCACAATTCCGAAAACCGGGTCTTTAACGTCCTCGTGAAACTCCAAATCAAAGATAACCTTAAATTCTTTTCCAGCAGGAATTACCTTCCCTTGTCCGCTATTAACCAACAAATCCTTTATTTCAATAAGCCTATCTCCCCACCTAAACTCCTTCATTTGAGTATAGTCATCAATCACTTTCCGCGGGTCTCCCGAACTCAACAGTTTTCCTTTATCTATATAAAAAGCCCTGTCGCAAAAACTCTCAACAATGTCTAAATTGTGGCTTACTAAAACTATTGCCACTCCTCTTTTCTTAAACTCTTTCATCTTCTGCATGCACTTTGCTTGAAAATTAGCATCACCTACCGCCAACAGTTCATCAACCAATAAAATATCAGGATCAACATGTACAGCTATCGAAAAACCCAACCTCATGTACATCCCTGAAGAGTAATGTTTGACCGGAGTATCGATAAAATCCTCAATTTCAGCAAAGCTCACTATACTGTCAAATCTTTCTTTTACTTCTTTTCTTGACAAACCCAATATGACGCCGTTTAAATATATGTTTTCCCTACCTGTCAGCTCCGGATGAAAACCTGCTCCCAATTCTATGAGAGGAGAAACTCTGCCGTTTACCTCAACCTTCCCCTTATCGGGAATCATAAATCCCGAAATGAGCTTAAGAACGGTTGATTTACCAGAACCGTTTGGTCCTATTATCCCAACACTTTCCCCCCTTTTAATAGTAAAACCAGTATCTCTCAATGCCCAAAACCACTCCGTCGGATCGAGTCTAAACACATTAACCAAAACCTCCTTTAAAAGAAGTTTTCGTCCTCTTTTAAACCTTTTACTCACGTTTTCAAATCTAATCACGATGTTGTTTTTCATTTTATATAACGTCTGCAAAATATCTCGATCTATGTTTAAAAAATAAGAATCCAACGATAAATATTAACAGCGAAACAATTATGGAATAAATAAACGAAGGCCAGGCCGGTGACACTCCATATAACATGGTATTTCTGTAAGCACTAATGATCGAAGCCATCGGATTTAAATTATAAATCGGAAGCCACTGAGTCGGAATAAGTTCTTGAGGGTACAAAACCGGGGAAAGATACATCCAGATAGTTACCATAACACCCATCACATTCCCTATATCTCTGTAAAAGACGTTCATTGCAGAAAAAATAAAAGAAATACCCAAGGTAAGAAAAAGCTGAACCGTAAAGATCACCGGGAGATAAATAAATAAGGGATGAAGTTTTATTCCGAAAATCAAAACCAACAGAACGCCTACAATTACGGTTAGAAAAAAATCGATAAACTTAACCAAAACTGTTGAAATTGGGAACACTTCCATTGGTAAATAGATTTTTGTAATAAGGGAGCTGTTCCCCACCAAACTTGATGTCGAGGAAATCAAAGAATTGGCTGTAAATGTCCAAGGTATAAGACCTGTAAAAAGAAATACCGGATAAGGAATATTCCCCGTAGGAATACGGACAAAATAGGAAAAGACCATGGTCAAAACGATAAGGTTGAGTAGAGGAACAATAATAACCCAAGCACATCCCAGTATTGATTGTTTGTAGCGGGCTTTGATTTCCCTTTTTACGAGCTCAATCAGTAGATCTTTGTACTTCATATACGCATAGTTTGACGCTATTTTCCCAATTTAGCAACTGAATAAATGTTCAACGCTCCAAAAAGCAGAAGCACTGAAAATGTTGAGACGTTTACGATTTGACCTATTCCTGAATGAAAAAGTGTTATCCCAATCACCTGGGTCAGAGCCAGTATTAGTGTCAGATAAGCAGGAACAACTTTCGAACGAGAAAGGAAGTAACTAACCAGTAATAAATCCAGGCTGTAAATAAGATACACTATGCCAATCCTTCCCAGATATGGCACAATCGTCAAATATTTCTGGCCGTAAAGCACTCTCACCGCTGTTTCGGGGAAGAAATGATACAGAGCTACAACAAAGAGGCCGACAAAAAACGTCGCCATACCGCTTAAAAGGAGGATCTTTCCAGTTTTAAATCCCTTTGTATGGCTTTGGCTTACCAGAGGAAACATCACACCAATAATTGGAACAGAGGCATATAGCACCATTTTCCCCATCGTAGCAAGTGCAGCATATATTCCTGAGTCGTGCGGAGATAAAAAATATCTTGCCAGAACAACATCCTGGGAAATAAAGGCGCCCGTGGCAACTGTCATAATAAGAACCGGAAGAGCATACTTGACAATTTCCTTCCTCTTTTCATAGATCAAGCTCCCGAACTTGACACCCTTAATTCTAACAAAATTCTTACCTATCCAAGCAGAAACCAAATTTGATACTAAAATGGCAAAAACTACACCCGATAGTGAAAAGCCCAATCTAAAAAGTAAATATCCAGCAACTATCCTTATTGACCAAGTCACCATTCCAACAATGACCAGCTCCTTAAACCGCAAGAGCCCTTCTAAAAAGGAGTTATTAAATATTATAAAGAAGGTAAAAAACATGATCAGTCCCACCTGTATGGCAGAAAGAGAATTTGTGAATAATATTTTTGCAATCAGAGGATAAGACAACAGTAAAATTACCGAACAAACAATGGCAACTTTTTTGATTATGCCCCCAAGCCATGAAAAAAGACGTTTCCTCCCCTCATTGTCCTCCATCGAAACAAATTTAACTATTACGACGCTAAAAAAACCGAAGATTGAAGTAAAAAGACTGATAAGAGAAATTATCGCGGCTAATTCGCCATATAAAGACGGACCCAATATTCTTCCAAAAAACAAATGGTAAATATAGGCAAGAAAGTTTACGAAATTAGTACCCACCAGCATAATAATGCTTCCTGTAAAAAGCTTACTTGTAAACAAGTTTTTCATCTCTTTTAATAGTTTGTCCATCATTTTTTTATGCTACCCAGTAGCCTCTTATGAACATTGACAGCAATATGATCTGAACTGTGGTCAATATTATCACTAAGAGTCTGAAATGTCTCCCAGGCGTGCTAGCAAGTAGGGGAAATATCGGAAAAGCAACTAGAGCATAACGCGGCATTGAGGAAAGCGTACCTGTCAAAGTCGGAAGAATTAATACCAAAAAACTAAACCATAGATAACTCGATCTGATTTTTTTGAAAAAGATTGCCAATAAAGATAACGGAATCAGAGTAAAAATAAATTCCAAAAGAGCATTCCAAAAAGGAAGAGAAGTAACTTTTACCGTTAAAAACATTTTTATATAACGGAAAATAACTTGAGGCAATAAGATATAAGCCTGAGAACTTCTTCCGGCGCCAAAGCCCGGTTGTGAATTTAAAAAAAGAAGAGCGTCACCAAAATTTTTGTTCAGGTAAAACATGTAGGCAACTAACCCCAGAGGTGCCAAAACCAAACCTAATATCTGCCCTCCTAACTCCTTTGTTTTAATGTTTTTACGGTTCATAAACATCTCTATCAAAAAGATTACCTGAATAAACACACCGAAGATTTTAGTAGCGCTCGCAATTGCAGCAAGAATACCTGCAAGAAAATATTTCTTAGTCCTAAAGCAGTAAATACTAGCGACTGTCAGCATCAAAAAAAGAGATTCTGTATATATCGAACCTAAGTAGAAGGATGTTGGAAATACCAAAACGAGGACCAATGAAAGCTTTGCAATCTTCTCCGAGTAATCAAGCTTTAAAAGCTTGTAGAAAAAAACAAGAAATCCCAGAAAAAACAAGTTGGATAGAATTAAGCCTGTGTAGAAATATGACGGGTCGACAAAAGTTCGGGTATCAATAGCCGGATTCTTGGGTATAACGTTCAAAAACCTGATCAACAGTGGATAAACAGGGAAAAAAGACTGAGAGAATTTAGAGGTGTACCCGTCCTGTGCAAGTCTTAAGTAATGAACCCCGTCAAAATTCCCAAATCCCCATATCCAATTGGGCAAACCGGTTGGTTCTAAAGCCGTATTATAATAGGGAAATCTGGCGCCAAATTGAGATATTAGATAATTAGACGAAAAGGCAACAAAGAAAAGACATATCCTCCAAATAATAAACAGAGTAAAAATATATTTGATGGTTTTCATGTATGCCGGATGGACTAATTATACCGCAGGGAAGACTTTATTTAATACTCAACCCTGACATCATGAAGCCAGATTTTAGGAGGACGGGAAAGCATGAAAACAACGACCTCGGCTAAATTTTCAGGATCAATAAACTTCTCTTGATCAAAATGCTCACCGGTTTTGTTAAACATTTCAGTATTTGTTCCCCCTTGGTAAAAAGCAGCTGCACGCACTGAAGTCCCCTTTAGATCCTCTTTCAGTACATCGGTAAATCCCCTAACTCCCCATTTTGCAGCCGTATAAACACTTTGCCCGGGTTGAGCTGTTATTCCCGATTTAGAAGAATCATTAATTATTACAGCTTCTTTTTGACGTTTAAGAATCGGGAGAGCAAAGTGGGCCATATAAATCATCCCTTTCAAATCCGTATCAACAATATTGTCAATTTCTTCAATCGAAACGTCTTCGAGCAAATTTAGTTTCTGCCAAACTCCGGCGATATTAAGAAGAATCTGAACTTCTTTAAAATCAACCTCAACCTGCCTAACTGTACTCTCAACCTGTTTACTGTTAGAAATATCGCAGGAATACACTTCAGCTTTAAGAGAGCCAAGTTTTTCGACCTCTGTCTTCACGGCATTTAGCTTTTCTTCACTTCTGGCAACAAGCGCTAAAGAAACACCCTCCTTTGCCAATTTGATGGCAATTTGTTTTCCAAGTCCATCACTTGCTCCCGTAACAATTGCGACTTTTCCCTTAAGGTTCATTATTTTTTATTATAATTCGTTGTTAAATATTTAAAATACGCAATCGGAAAATGCATGGCACTAAAAAAACTCCACAAGAATCCGGAAACACCATCAAGAAAACCGAGATGTCTGAAATATAACTTCAAAAAAGTGAATAGTGGGTAGTAAACGGTGAATAGTAGAAAACTCCACGGATTTTTACCAATATGGTCTTGGGCAAGTTCCTGCGCCTTCAGGTCTGTATAACGATTAAGGCGTGTCAGATAACGTTTTAGGGTCGGTGAATCATAATGCATTAAATCTTCTCCCAACCACCCAACCTTTCCATTAACTATAATTTGTTCATGAACGGATTTTTGAGGAAAATGTGCTTTTCCTTTTTTCACCAAGCGGATTTCCCCATCCGGATATACACCCGCGTGAATTAAAGGCTTTCCTAAAAAAATATTTCTCCTGGGAAGAAAATAACCAACAACTTCACCCGTAGGTTTACCGATTTTACCATCGCGCCGTTCAATTAAAGACTGGTGACGAAGAAAAAGGGGATTGTGGATAGTGGTTAGTGGCTGGTGATTGATAACTCGGACAATTTCTTTTGCCAATTTTGGGGACACTTCTTCATCTGCGTCAAGTTGTAATATCCAGTCCCCCGTTGCTCTATCCAACGCTTTTTGTTTAGTTATGTGGAAAATATCATGGTGAGGTTCCAAAAAAACTTTTGCACTATATTTTTCGGCAATTTCGCGTGTTTTATCCGTCGAGTATTCGTCGACCAATATTATTTCACCGGCAAGATTTTTAACCGACTCCAAACATCTGCCAATATTGCCCTCTTCGTTTCTTGTTGCCAACACGACACTAAGTAATTTGTGATTAGTGACTTGTGGTTGGTGAATCATTTTTTCTTTCTCAAACTATTAATAAGAGCGTTTATCGACATTGCTAATATCTCATATCTTTGCCTAAGACGGGAATAATTATCTTCATTAATATATTTCAGGTCTTTGGACACTAATAAGTGATAAATTGTTTCACCAGTAGAACCGCGCGCATTAATTAAAAATTGAATCAGCTCTTTAGTAGAATATCTGTAAAACCCTTCAATAATATTGGCAGGTATTGACAGAGAAGACCTTCTTAATTGAGAAACAAGTCCATACAATTCATCTTTTGGAAAACTTCTAGTAATAACATATATTTCCATGGCTAGTCTGTGCGATTCTTGCCAGATCTTTAGATCTTCAAATTTCGTAATCTTGTTTTTCATTCACTATTCACTAATCACGAATCACCAATCACGTTCACTGATTTCCACTCACCACATAGAACGCATCACTCCCATCAGGGTACTTAATCAATTCATTGACGTCAAACTGATTAACGAACCTCAAACCTCCATAATAACTCGGTGTAACAATATACAATATTTTATAATTCGGATAGCTGTTTATTATATTCCAGCCCCCGAATTGATATTTGTCAAAAGACGATACGGTATTATAACTCTTTGATTCACTTTCATCGTATTTCACCGTTTTAAGAAGCTCCGGAAGTGGGGTTTTTAGATAGTAAAGGAAAAATATGTATGGCTGCTGTCTAATTTTGTCCATGTAAACTTTTACATAATCGGGGTTCCTCTTTACATAATCAGCGATCTGCTTCATGCCATATTGCCACTCTATGGCGTCTTTCTTTGAATACTCCGTAAAGTAGTAGTTAACATAATGACTAGCTTCTTTGCTTAAAATGGTCAGCAATATAACAAGAACGGCTATCTTTAACCAACTTTTTCTAAACACCGAAATAATAGCTTCTGCTCCGGTAGCCGAAAAGATCAGTACAGGGGCTATCATAAAAATACCTCTTGTGGCACTGGGCTCTAGAGCCGAGACCGCACCGGGAATCGGAGTTAAAGCTAACCAGCTCAAAAGCACCAACAATCCTTCCCACTTCCTGCGCAGTAAAAGGGCAATGATTCCGACAGCAATAAGAACCAAATCAATTTTATAAAACTCCCCTATTGTCTTTACTGATGCCCTTGGCTTTAAATCGCCATTTTCAAACAGATATGAGAAGGTAAAATAGCCCTTATAATTGTGTATTACGGTCCCCAATTCCCCTCCATACGGCTTAGTTACTTCTTCTGAAAATTTGTTTTGATCAATTCTGGCAAAACCCAAAATTCTAGGGTCCTTTATCACCAATCCGGTAAAAAGCATCACAATCGCGATTGAACATAACAGTATTTTTTTATTTGCAACCAACTGCCTGAAATGAATCAGGCAAAGGAGAAGGACTAACGGAGGCACAACCACTTTGGCTGAATGATATGAAAAGAAACTCAATCCAAAAAATACAAACGACAAGGGAAAGAACCATAGTCTTTTACCTAAACTTACATAAAAACAGGCAAATCCCGCTATCAAGAAAAATAGAGCAAAATTTGCCTCCCACAACCCCCTTGAGTAATGTATTGCATATGGAGATACGGCAATAAATAATCCCGAAAATAATGCCGCCAGTTCATTTTTAAAAAGTTGCCTGACAAATATGTAAATTGCAAGAATACTTAATACACCGATCGCGGCACTACCGGCACGAGTTGAAAAATCAGATAACCCAAAGGTTTTTACAACAATTGCCGTTAAATAAATATGAACAGGGTGTTTATCATCCCCAAAATTCTTAAAAACTGTTGGAAATTTGTTTCCATACTCATCCGCTCCCCAATTAGCAATCGTATAAGCATTATAACCCGCGGCAACTTCATCCCAGTTTAGAGAAGGCGGAATTTGGTCTAATTTGTAAAAACGCAAAATAGCACCTAATACCAAAATCATTGCCAATATTATTAAATAAATCCTTTTCATGGCTTAAATTGAAACCCATTAAACGATGCCACTTTTGAAAATCCCCATTCACTTACCTGATTTAGTTTTACCTCTTTCCTAAATTTCTCAGGAGGATATTTCAGGTAGTAGAGAGCAAAAATATATGGCTGGGCATATCTATCGGTCACTACTCCCCCGGTTATTTCTGAAAATATCTGTTTATATTCATATTGCCAATCACTCAAAGTTTCCAGATTATATTTGGTAGAAAAATCCCGATAGTAGAACCCAAAAAAGATCAGGTAAATCCCTACCGTCACATATAGAAAATATTTTTTAAATGAGACCAATCCCACTGCAGATATTACTGCGAGGGATGGTGCCATGAGTATTGCTCGTAGAGCATGAGGGGATTCTTTGGTAATTGCCGCCGGGATCGGAGCCAAAACTAATAATAGTAGAAAAAGCCAGGTTAACTTGTTCCTATCCTTTATAACCCTCCATATTCCAATTAAAAGAATCGGGAAGTCCAAATAATAAAGTTCTCCCCACCCGGGAAGACCATGTCTCTTGATGATATCTCCGTTAATAAAAAGAAATTTTGGGTCAAAATGAGAAAGGTAATTTGTTATTATCCCGACAAAGCCATTGGCACCGACGGCTATCAACCTTACCGCCCCCGCATCCAACAAATACAGTCTGACAATTGGAATTAGACTAATCAAAAAAAATCCAAGAGCAATTAACTCCAACTTAATATCTTTGTGTTTTTGACTAATTAGCCAAACAAACAAAATGGCCGGAATAATTATTCTAAATGAGTTGTAACTGTAAATTGAAAGAATTGCGGCAAGTGAAGAAAGAATTATGTAGTATCTCTTTTCCTGATACAAAAGGAGGAAAATAAGGAACACAAAAAAGAAAAATAACCCCGCCGTCGCCTCAAATCCCGTTCTTGAAAAAATAAAAAGCCAGGGAGAAATGGTTAATAGAAAAGCAGAAGCCAATCCCACACTTTCTTTCTTCGTTATCTTCTTGGCTAGGAAATATACTGCAATTATCGTTCCCAGGGAATATAAAACAGCGGGAAGCCTTAGAGTAATTTCGTTTGATCCGAAAAGTTTTGTCAGAATGGCAACGCTGTATATGTAGACCGGAAGCTTAAACTCGCCAAAAGCCCTGAAATGAAGAGGGAGAGTATCTCCCCACTCATCCTTCAAGTCTGTCGCAACAGCAAAAGCGTTGTACCCGATTGACGCTTCATCCCAATATACAGATGACGGAATCTGTGCGATCTTATACAACCTAGTCACCAAAAAAAGTAAGATTATTAGAACCAGTAATAAATATTTTTTCACTCTACTTTAACTATCTCAAAAGCTCTGTTACCGTTAAGAAAATCAACCGTTAAAAGTCTTGGCAAGCTATCGGGAAAGTCTCTAGGCTTTCCGATAAATAAAATCTTTTTACCCGGATTTTCTTTTCTAATATCGGCAAATTTAGTACCTATATCCCCTAAATCAGGAAAGTAGAATTTATCAAACCTTAAAACCCTCACCCAATCGTAAGTCTCAAATCTATTCAAATTTGGATCATTTTGAAATTTGCCGGGATCCCAACCGGTGAAGAAAAGAGTAAACATATGAGGTTCTCCATAAGTTCTGCTGAAAACTATCAGATCATAATCGTTATAGTGTGACTTTATGTAGTTAACCACTTGTTTGTTGCCATATTGCCAATCACGGGAGTAATTGATGGGATAATCAATATAGTATTTTTTAAGATAAATACCAAAATTAAGTCCAAATAATAATACTGTGACAGAGACTAACAAGACAATTTTTAACTGTTTGCTTTTGGTCTTTTGAAAAAACTCATATATACCAATAGCTGTAAATATTTGATATACAGGAACGGCGATTAATGTTCTTAATGCATTTGGAATACTGTCATTTGTCATAGACACTGGAACAAAAGCTAAAAATAACCACGGCAGTAAAATTTTTAAGCTTTCATCTTTTCGCTTAATCAATAAGTAAAGTCCAAACAATAAAAATGGAGCTTGAATCCAATACAGTTCACCAACACCTTGAACATGATGTTGTTTATGCCCTGCACCGTTTATAAATAGAAAATTTGGTGTAAAGTGAGCAATATAATTCTCCGTAAAATATAAGGTGTTATATGTATATCTGTTATGAATTAATTTGGTTAAGGTTAATGGAAGTTTTGATAAATTTCTTCTTTCTTCGATTCTTGGAATTAAACCCGCATCGTCTGTGATACTCACTAATTTATACCTCGCAGATGCTTCTCCGCTTAATATAAAGGGTATTAAAGGCAAGAGTAATACAAAGAAAAGAAAGGCAAAAATAACTGACTCTTTTTTCATTGCCAAGAATCTTTTTCTATAAATCAGTGCGACAAGTGCAAGAAATAGGGGTGTAAAAACACGGGCGGAGTTATATGTATAAACTGATATTGTAAAGGGTATTACACTTAATATTAACCATTTTGGTTTTTCAAATCCTTTCACTAGCCACCAAATGCCAAGCACTATCCACATTACTGCAAATGATGATTCAAACGAGGCCCTAGTTAATTGTATGTGCCATGGGGAAATTGCAAGAAAAAACGATGAACCTAAAGCAACCCATTTATTTTTGAATAACTCCATAACTAAAAAGTATAAAAGAAGTACAGTTAGGGTTCCGTAAATTGCAGGTGTAATTCTTACACCAATTTCGTTTAATCCAAAGATCGCAATCCCCGGAATTGAAGCATAGATTTGAACCGGAAGTTTGTACTCCCCGTAAGCCTTAAAATGAACCGGAAACTTTACTCCCCACTCATCTTTTCCGGTCTTGAGAATTGAATAGGCATTATATCCGATCGAAACCTCATCCCAGTTCAAAGAAGGAGGAATCGAGGTTATATTATAAAACCTTAAAAAGAAAGCCAGGACAACAATTGCAATTAGAGCCAAATATTTTTTCAAAAATGATATCATTTACTCAGAATGGCTAAAAGAATAGCACCTTATTTAATTATACTATTAGCTGTAGGTATTTTTTCTGGAAAGTTATTTTTCAAGGAATGGTGGCCATGCCGGGAGATCTTTTGTCCGGCGCATACTACCCTTGGCTGGAATATAAATACGGATACCAAGTGGGAGTTCCGGCGAAGTTGTCTTTGAGTACCGTCCGAGAAGTTTCCGCCACGGTTTTTACATCTTTATTGCCTCCGCAGTAATTTGGGGATTATTATTTAAATCTACTGTCTTTCTTAACCCCAAACCGGTGCAAGTAAAAAGCAAGAATGGTAAGAAATCCATCTAAAATAAATTTTGCCCCCTTTACAAACTGAATCGACGAAGCTTTTTCGTGATATCTGGTGGGGATTGCAATTTCGCCTATCCTAAATCCATAACTTATCGTAGAAATGGTCATTTCCTGATCAAAACCAAAGTCATTGGAGAATCTTTGGAAAGGAACAGCTCTTAATAATTTTACAGAATATGCCCTAAAACCGGAAAAGTGTTCTGTAAAGTTAACACCCAGAAGGATATTTTGAATTAAGCAAATTATTCTGTTCACGTAGTACTTAACGGGTGGCATTCCGCCTTTGAGCGCGCCATTCTTGTTTGCGATTCGGCTTCCAAACATAAAATCATATTTATTCTCCAAAATTGGCCTTATTAAATCCTTAATTCTTGTTCCATCATATTGATAATCGGGGTGAAGCATTACAACCACATCAGGCTTGAGTTTTAAAGCTTCCCAATATAAAGTCTTTTGATTTCCTCCGTAGCCTAAATTATTAGGGTGAGCATAGACTTTAACCCCGAGTTTTTTTGCGACTTTTAATGTATTATCCTTTCCCCAATCGTCTACCAAAATAACATGCTTTCTTAGATTTTTTGGGATCTCATTGAAAGTATCCGCCACAGTTTTTTCAGCCTTATAGGCGGGCATGACAATTACTACCTTTGGGTTTTTTTTCATTGTAATTCGTTACAGTATACACTCCCTTGAGGAGATGACAAACACTTTTCTTTTGGATTGGTCGAGTAGCCTCTAAGAGAAACTTCCCCACTCAAATCTTTTAGTTCAAACTCAAGTTTAAGCTTGTGTTCATCTGCCTGGTTCTGAGAAATGGCTAAGGGATCTCCCACTAATATTTGATTTTTATAGACATCCTCCTTCCAATCAATCGGTCTGATCTCTGCGTTATTGATTTTATATTCTTTTTCATAAT
>CAZCNT010000003.1:0-3701 GCA_964500695.1 uncultured Gammaproteobacteria bacterium
GTGGAGACGGCGGGAATCGTGTGCACAGTATGAAATTCTCTGATATGCACTATCGAGTACCGACGTCGAAACGAACGAATGTGAGTGGAGACGGCGGGAATCGAACCCGCGTCCGAAAAACGTGATAACAAAACTTCTACAAGCTTATTTGGTTTTTAAATTTTCCTTGAACTTATCTAACCAACAAGAAATTTCAAGGTGAGATTTATTTGTCTTTTATTTAAACCTTTAAATCATTAAAGTTTAAACAGCATCTCGAATGGTTTACACCCAGTTGATCCGATCGAGAATCGGGTCATTGGACGCAACTTATGCGAACGCTTGCGCGTACATAGGTTGGGCTTGGAATAAATTCCTAGCTTTTATTTTTTACACCATAATGTTAAGACGTATGGTGCGAAGTCTGCTTGCCGTTTTGTCAAAGAGCTTCCCGTCGAAACCGATCGTCCCCCTGCGCCCTCCGAAACTTTAGTGAAGGAGGGGCGTTAAAATTGGGAGGGCTTCGGGGGATGCAATCCCCTTAGACCTTTTCCCGAAACTCCTTCTCTATATCCCTCTGAATATCGCGATTCTTCAAAGTATCCTTCTTTTCAAACTGCCGTTTAGGTTTGCCGAGCTCCAAATAGAGCTTGATTAAGCGACCCTTAGTATACACCCGGACAGGCACAATTTGCAACTTTTTCTGCTTCATTTTGGTGTGCAGAGAAAGTATCTCCTGGTGATGCAAAAGCAGTTTTCTGGTCCGCGTTGAATCATAATTTGCAACTCCTTGAGCGGGAATATTGGCATTCACTAAATATGCCTCATCGCCAATTATTTTGACAAACGACTGGGACAAATCCCCCCGGCCTTCACGGATCGATTTAGCCTCGGCGCCTTTCAAAGATAATCCGGCTTCCACCCCTTCGCCGGTAAGTTCGTATTCGAATCGTGCACGTTTATTGAAAAGCTTCATTCTAAAGCTATTTTAGCATTACTGGAGATGTTTTATATCTATTGAATAAAGTTTGTCCCCTGTCAGGAGAATTATTTTCTTGTCTGCTTCGGACACTATTAGATTGTTCGCGCCTCCGATTTGGTCATCAGAATACTGAGATTTATAGACGCCCTTTTTGTCCACTACAACCACTCTTTTCCCGGATCTATCCAGAAGATATAAATATTGGTTGTCTGCGTCGGCAAAGATTGCGTCAATTGTCCCAATCTCCGGAATAACGCCTTTCACCGAAAAATTTTGGGCGCTTCCCAAACTAAAATTAAAAATTCTTGAATTGGGGCGCAGTACATAAACAGATCCGTCAATTACCCATTGCCTGGAATTCGAAAAATCAACCTTTGTATCCACAGAAAGCCAGTTTTGCTTGTCTCCAAAAGTGTCTCCCGACCCTGCGTACCTATAAATAGCATTTCCACTTTTGTCCAAAACATACAGGTTTGCCGCAAAAGCTTTCACTAATGCTTCCCCCTCCCATGTCTTTTCAATAACCTTACTTTTTGTGTTGCCGATTTCGTAAATTCCGTCAGACGAAAGTATAAAAACCCGGTCTTCATACGAGGCTATGTCCTGCGCCTCATCAATTACTCCGGGGCCGGCAACAACCTTGCTCTTTTTGGTTGAAATTGCAACACCGACTATCCTTTTACCGGTCTTGTCCAAAATAAATATATTACCTCCCGAGCTTGAAATAGAATCCCCCTTAAATCCCGAGGAAAGAAGGCTCAAGTCCAAAAATAGCTGCGGGGGCGTTAAATATTCGCCTAATATCGACTCTCTGCTGTCATTAATTTTTTTTGCCAAGCTGTCAACTTTTGAGTCTTTGACGTTTAGTGCTCTTATTTGATCAAGTTTCAAAATACTGTCGCCAAAAAGTTCACGGGATTTATCCGGACTTACGCTTGCCAAACTTATTGCTTGATCGACCCCGTCTTGAGCCTCTCGAAGAATTCCCTGATACCTGGCCCTCACGTCATTAATTCGCTTTTGCCTGATACCAAAACCGATACTGACCGCAAGAATAATCAGGAGGGAAACGGCAACTGAAAATGTAAGTTTTTTACTTTGAGCGGTAACTTCATCCGTAACACCGTTTTTTATGTAAATGCGCCGTTCGGGAAGTCTTTCTACCAATCTGGAAAAAATCCCTTTTACCGATGTTTTTACGTTTTCAATGGGTCTTCCCACCACATCTTTTGGCGTTTCCAATTTTGAAACCACATTTTCCTCAAATTTTATGATCACCGCTCCGCAACTACCCTGATTTTTCTCTCCATGAACACTCGGTGCAAATACTTCCGAGGCTTCCTCCGGACCGACGCTCTGAAGACCTGCTCTGACGATACCCGCCGGAACAACTTCAAAAAATGACTTTGTTCCAAGCATTACCATATCCCCGCTTTTTGGAAACCCGGAGGCAGAAACTATATTCTCATTCTGACTTGCCAATATTGTTGCCAGTGAACCATTACGACATATAACAACCTGTCCGCCTCCCCCGGCAGATGAAAAAACGACATCACCGACAATGGCACACGCCACAATCTCAACTTCACCATAGCTATTTTTAAATTCAGAAATTACTTTCCCCGTAGCAGCGCTTAACGCTGAAAAAGGTTTTGCCTCGATGTTTCCAAAATATTCCTCATGCAGCCGGGCAATCAGTTCTCTTCCCGAGGTAATTGCTTCAACTCCGACTTCCCCCTTTTTTGTTGAAACAACCGCAAAAAGACGGCCTCTGGTTCTCACTTTTTCAGAATCCTCAGGAATAAAGTCGTGTACCTGCGACCAACCGGACTCATTTGGGGTTCCGGTCAACTTTGCGCTAATTAAATTTAACATCTTTTCTTAGAGAATGAGTACGGCGGCCAAAAATACAAAGATCGCAAAAAACAGATGGAAATAGCTAAGTGCTTTAACAAAATCCTCAAAACCCAATTGCAACGTGTCGGTCATGAGACGTACTTGCCTTACAACAACCCAAGAAAAAAACAAATACATTCCCAGTAAAATTAAGATAGCAATCTTTATTAACAGCCCAACCTGGATTCCGATTATGGGTATCATGTGTGTCCTCCTCTATGCTTTGTTTTCAAATCCCCCAAAACTTTTATAACCTTCTCCGGAAAGGGAACCAAATCGAATTGAAATTCGGAGACTTCAGCGGCTGTTTGAATAAAAACATCACCATAATTAAACAGAGTTCCAAAAACACCTGCCGTGGTATAGCTGACATCCTGAATCTTACTCAAACTCGCTTCGGAAACTCTTTTATCAATCAGGTTGTAAAAATCAACGTCTACCACTCTCTCGTTCGTCACAAAATATACATTAAAATACCAGCCTAAAAAACTCTCAAATGCATAGGCCATTGTTATCAAATACCAAACCATTATTAAAATAATTTGAGGGCCGGTTGGCAGAGAAGATAAAATTCCGAGAAGTTTTACCAGTTCCGGTACAACAATCATTATCACAGTAATTAGAATCCATTTGACGTTAACTACCGGGTGTTGCCTGAGAAAAAGAATAATTTTTTCTTCTTTTTCTCTTGTTTCAAAGCCGACATTTTCAGGGTGAAGGCTAAAGGACGAAAGGCGATGATGATAACGGCTCTGGAAAGGTGCGTGATAAGTCTCATTTTTCGGTTCTTTTTTAGAAACCTTTTGTTTGGGTTTTTCCGTTGCAATGAAGATGTCCGGCATTT
>CAZCNT010000003.1:3801-5454 GCA_964500695.1 uncultured Gammaproteobacteria bacterium
AGGCTCACCGTTGTTGTTTTGCCACTGCCAAAATCGGCGCCAATTGAAACACTTGAAACACTGTCAAAAGGAGTAATTCCACGGCTCCCGAGCTCGCTTTTTACTCGGCTGGAATCCCACGTATCAACTCCGTCGGGATTTGGTTTATCAACCTGGGTTAGATGTTTCTGTGTCGAACCGTCTGACTTAGCAAGTAAAATAATATTTGCTATATCGGCAACTTCGCTGGGGGTTAGCCAGGCGGTTTTATTGTACGTGGCCCTACTTCCCCAATCACAGTAGAAAACCGGGGAATTTTTGTCGTATGCATTATTAAACAAATCCGAAAAACTGTTTATTGCCCCTGTTGAATCCTGAAGTCTTTTTGTCCAAGAGGTTGCATTCCAACCAATGTCTCCTGACGAGTAAACATAACCTCCATGAGTTGAGGAATACCAGGCTTTAATGGGAGACCCGCCATTTGTCATCACCACGCCTTTTGTAGCATCAACTGCAGCTTGCCAATTGCCGTCATTAAGCTCTTTTTTTACCACCTGGCACTTTTGAGACGGGCAAATTGTACCGGCGCCGTTGTTTGTATATGAAAGCGCATAACTTCTGGCCGCGATCGCCTGCGCCTTAAGGGCTTCCGGGTTCCAGCTTGTCGGCATTTCATATAAGTGTTTGAGGTAATCGTCAATGTTCCAAGTCTCGTTAAACGACTGCCCAAACTCGTTGGTGCCGGCCACGCGAATGTTGATTGATTGGTTGTAGCCCGTCGTATAGTCGGCGTTGTAATACGCTTTAAGAATACTCTGGGCATTTTGGCCCGCTTCGGCTCTGGCTTTTGCTCCAAACTGGTTTAACCCGATTCTGTTGGGAACACCAAATGAAAAAAATGCGTACGAAGGAGAAAAGCCCGGATCCTTAAAAGGATTTATGTCACTACTGCAACCGCCCTTCATGTTATAAGCGGATCTTGAAAGGCCTAAGGACTCAAGTTTGGCTGCAATAAAAGACGCTTGTTTTGCAGAAAGTGTGGCCAAATACGAATCAACCTTGGCAACTTCCGCCGCTAAAAATTTGGTTTTATCAGCGACTTCTTTTTGGGCAATGGCCAAGGCGTCCTTACTTTTTTGCAAACTCACCTCGTCTTTTTTGAGTTGGGTAAGACTGGCCACATATGCATCCATTGTTTTTCTGTCAGCGTCCACCGCCCTTTGCCTAAGGCTTATTTCCTGGAAAGCCTGCGAGGCAGTGTCAGAGAAAAGAAAAGGAGTAATCGGGTCATACAAACGCAAAAAAGTATATTGACCTTTAGCTTTCCTGTTAAAAATTTCCTGAGTAAAAGCCAGGTCTTCCTCCCTTTTTGCTATGTTCATTGTCAGTATCTTTAGTTGGTTAGAAAGCACCGTAACCCTTTTATTTATATCCGTAAGTTGTGATTGGAGATCGGCCAAATTTTTCTTATTTGCCTGTTGAGCCGGAAGGTATTTGTTTATTATGTTGGTCAACTGATCCGCGCAAATTTGTGCATCTGCCGCCGAAAAACCGGAGGGGTTTGTATTTTGACAATCGATCTCAGCTTGAACAAAGGTAAAAGAGTAAAAGAGTAAAAGGGTAAAAGTAACTATTAAGACAAGGGGTGAAAGTTTGATTTTTTGACACATTATG
>CAZCNT010000003.1:5554-40563 GCA_964500695.1 uncultured Gammaproteobacteria bacterium
ACTATCCACCCATCAAAATCTTTTATGTAATCCGTCATATTTTTATTATACCAGCTCACTTCTTTCTCTTTTGACTAACTTGATCTAAAATGTTTAGGTGATGAAAAAAATATTATTAGGTACATTTTTATTTTTAATCATTTTTAATTTTAAAACAAATATTCTTCAGGCAGCAGCTGCCTGCCCCACCACAGCAATACAGTGCGGTGAATTAGACGCTAGCGGTGGTTGCCAAGCTCCTTGTTTGCGAATCGTGACTTCGGTAGGGGGGAAGGGACCATCTTGGTGTGCGTGTCAGAAGAAAAGCAATATCCCACCCGGATCAGTATCTTGTGGTGGAACATGCCAAATCTCGGTAGATTGTGCGTCTGGTTGCGCGTTTTGCCGGGCGGGCGGGCCCGGAACAGGACAAACCTGTCAAACATTAAATACGGCAACGCCAATTCCGTTCGCCGGCCTTTGCATTCCAACCGGAGGGACAGCGAATACGGGAATTGACACTGCCATAGGCTGTATCCCGATATTGAGTGATGACAACGGGGTTGCTTTTTACGGATTTATACTTAAGTGGGCAATTGGGATTGCGGGAGGAATTGCGTTTCTTTTGATAGTTTATGCGGGATTTATGGTTATGACTTCCTCTGGAAACCCGGACAGGCTAAAAGCAGGGCAGGAACTTCTAACTTCGGCAATCTCCGGCCTGATTCTTTTGGTTCTCTCTGTCTTTATATTGGATCTTATCGGAGTTAAGATATTAAGGTTGCCGGGACTTCTATAATGAAAATACCACCTGATACCAAGTGAAAAGTAAGGGTGAGGGTGCTAAAATGATTTAAGGTGAAGAAAAAAATAATCCTAAGTCTATTTCTATTTTTACTATCTTTCTCTTTTGTTCCCATAAATGTTTATGCCGGACCTGAATGTACCGATGCCGGTGGTACTTGTCGTGCGGCTAAAGTCTCATGTAACAACGGGGAAAGTAGTATCGGTCAAGTAGATTGTCCTGGGGTCGGAGCTGGAGGGCAAAAATGCTGTGTTCCAAACGAAATTAACCAAACCGTACCAAAATTTGGCGACATACAAGACAAAGCCGGGCTTCCGACACTTAGTACACTATCGGTAGGAAGTATAATCACAAAGATATTGCCCTACGTTTTTGGGGCCGTAGGTCTTCTTCTTTTGGTCTATTTGGTCCTGGGCGGTTTTCAGCTTATGGTGTCCAGGGGGGATCCCAAAGCCATCGCCTCGGCCCAGGTTAAAATTACAAATGCCCTAGTTGGATTTATTATTACACTTGTTTCCGGCGGGATAGTTATCATGTTGGGAAAAATTCTAGGTGTTGATGTTCTTTCCAATAGTATTTTCTAAACATGGACATTAACGATTCCTTTAAAACGCCATTTACAGATCTTACAAAAGTGTCAGGTCTTGTAACGACTTTTCTAAATATTGTCTTTATGCTTGCCGGTCTCATTCTCCTTTTCTTTTTCATCCTGGGCGGAATCAGAATGATAAGCTCTGCCGGAAGTGATGATGCCCAGGCGGCGGAAAACGCAAAAAAGACCATCACCAGCGCGGTAATCGGCTTTGTAGTTGTGTTTACTGCTTATTGGATAGTAAAATTGATTGGACAGATAACGGGAACTCAAACTTTCTTTCAATAAGCAATGCTTGGCCAGACAAAGCTCTGGTAAGCAAAGCTTGTTAGAATATCATGAAAAATTTTATAGCAGCAGTTAACGAAAACCCTTTTGGAACCATTACGCCTCCCACAGGATTAGCAAAATATAGCACAACTCCCGAGACTGCTATCGGACAACTTCTTAATATCACTCTTAAAACACTTATCGTAGGGGCTGGGGTATATGCGCTTTTTAATTTGGTTCTGGCCGGATACGCATTCATGTCGGCGGGCGATGATGCCAAAAAAGTTGCCGGGGCGTGGGCAAAAATCTCACAAACCCTGATGGGTCTGGCCTTTGCCGCAGGTGCTTTTGTACTAGCGGCAATCTTCGGACAGCTTATATTCGGCAAATGGGACTTTATTCTTAATCCGAAAATTCCAATATCGGGCAGTGTCACGCCAGTTCCTACGCCGTATTGACGTTAATGAAAAACCTTATTGCAGATCTCAATTTCGGTACTCTTAGGGGTTTTGGGCCACTGGGGCTCGAGAACAAGCAATCGTCTGACGCGATGGGAATATTTTCAAACTTTATCTCTTCGGCAATAGGACTTATAACCATTATTGCCATAATATGGTTTGTTTTTATTTTTATCACCGGAGCAATCGGAATTATATCCTCAGGTGGAGACAAAGGGGCAATGGAAAGTGCCAGAAAAAAGATAACGTCGGGTTTAATCGGGCTCGTTGTTGTAGTCGCCGGGATATTCGTCGTCAAACTCATTGGACTTTTAATAGGAATTCCCAATATTCTAAATATCGGGCAGCTTTTTACTGAGATTGCCCCCTCACCCGCACCACCATGACCAACCTACTTGCACAAAGCCCAATTGGAAACCCGGCACTAGGACCAACCCTTCAGGGGTTTTTGGGTTTACCCAACGACGGAACCGCGTTTTTCTCAAACCTTCTCCCCCGGGTAACAGCCTTGGCCTTCATAATTGGAGTCTTAATTTTTTTCTTTATGTTTATTTGGGGGGCAATCACCTGGATTTCTTCAGGCGGAGACAAGCAAGCATTGGAAAGCGCGCGCGGAAGAATCACGAGCGCATTGACGGGTTTGGTTGTGCTTTTTGTAGCTCTGGCAATAATTAAGTTTGTTGAAAGGTTTTTTGGTATCAGCATATTGACACTTGACTTTGATCCGTTAATGATCCAATAATAAAATTGTCAAATGAAGAACCTACTTGCCGATACAATCGATCTCAAGCCGCCGAGTGGTAACGCTTTTGCACCTTTGGGTGATTTAACAATTCCGGAAATTGTCGCTGCTTTCATCAGATTAACCGTTGTTGTTGCGGCAATAATCTTCTTTTTCATTTTAGTCATAGGCGGGATAAGATGGATTGCTTCAGGTGGAGACAAAGCCCAGACCGAAACAGCCAGAGCCCAGATTACCTCTGCCCTTATCGGCCTGGTAATTGTTTTTGCCGCTTGGGCAATTGTTGCTCTAATCAACACATTCTTCGGCATTAACATCTTCTCGCTTGTACTTCCTACCGTTTAATACTTAAACCGCCTTGATCAAACTTGTACGCTGGTATAGTATGGTGTTTGTATGGCCACACCTGCACCAATTTCTGCACTTGGAGATCTTTTTGGGAACGCAGTTTCTGCCATTATTGCTCTTGCCGGCATTGCCCTTTTTATTATGCTTCTAACCGGTGGCGTAGGATATATAACCTCCGGGGGGGAGCCTAAAGCCGTTGAGGGAGCAAAAAATAAAATTACTTATGCCATCGGGGGACTTCTTCTTATCCTCGTTTCATATCTTATTCTGGTGGTAATTGAAGCCGTCACGGGAGCTCCCGTTACTGAATTCCATATCGTTGTTCCAACACCATAGCTTTTAATGAAACACTTCCTGCCTATCATTTTCTCCACAATCATTATCGGTTTCTCTTTTTTTGCGGGTAGTCAGGTTTTTGCAGCCGACCCTGTTCCAAATCCCACAGTTGCATGCGACGACGTTAGGCCATCTGGCTTGTGGCCCCCGACCAACCCGGCCGATTGGTTTCAAAGCGAATTTCACTCTCTCCGCCCCTACCAGGCAAGCCCATGTAATGCCGCCGTGTCAGATACGGCCATTTTTTGCGGGGACACTTTGACTTTCAATGATAATATTGATGAAACTTTCGACCCCCCCTACCCATACCCCCCGTACGCGGGGTGTACCGAAATTTCCCCAGGGAATGTCCGTTGTAACTATTCTGACAATCGGAATGCAAATGTTAATATCGATCTTTCCGGAGCGGAGCTTCCAATAATGGGAAATACGGAAGATGTCATAAATTCTCAAAACCGAGACAGCGAAACCTTAAATGATGCGGCCAAGGTCAACGGATACGTCAGCTGGTATCTTAACGGAACTGTTAATCGGGCGGAATATCCACCTTTGGATGTGCGGCCCGATTGTATAGGAGAAACGACCCAAATAGCCGGGGTGTGTTTAAATACGCTTCCGGTTCTGGACACGTGTCTTTCTCCAAATCCTCTACCACTTCTACCGGATATCCCCAACCCACTTCTTACGGCCGACGGAACAATCTCATGTGGTGGCCTAAAAAGTTGTTGCGTTACCGATAACCGCTTTGCAGAGAAGACGGATATTCTGGACCGCGACAAACTTATTAATTATTCCGGCCCACTTAACAAACTACTTCCTCAGGAGGTTGGGCAACAGGAAAGATACAAGACGGTTCAAAACGCAAAAGTTACCCAACATGACCAAATTGTTGGGTGCACTTATGGAATACCTTTGTTGGGATTACAGTTGCTCAAAATTCCCGGCCCTTGTTATTACCCGGGTCTAGTGGGACATATCGCAGACATTCTTAAGGAAACGCGCCGCTTAAGCGATTTCAAAAACAGCCAACCGCCAATAAGGGCAGATTATCCGGATTATATTGATTATCAACACGAGGTCGCTAGATGGAGAGGTGAGGGGTGTATTGAAGCAAAAGTGCCCCATTGGCTACCAATTATCGGGGGTAAGAGAATAATTTTTTGTTTTGACAATCCACTTAATCCAAACTATAAAGCCAAACTTTATTCCAATATTCCCCTCTCCTCAAACGAGGATAGTGTAGGTAAAGCAGAAGGCGGAGCCACCGTCGGCCCAGCTCCTTCCGACACCACAATAAGTGATGTTTCTGTAACCTCAACCGCTGCAAATCTTTATTTTTCTCACATGGAAGAAGTTGTTGGACTGGCTGGGCTTTTACAAAAAACGTATTTATCCAGAGGCGCCAACCCTTCCGCTCCCGGAAACTCGGTTCCTGTACAGGTTTCTAATTCATGTAAGATTGTGGAGGTCCGCTCAGGTGCGGGTGATAACCTTTTTGCCGGAGATATTGATGTCAAGATTAAATATCACGCTGATTTTTCCTGCGATTTCCAGGTACCGTATTGTTCCGCCTCAAATGTCAGGGATTGCATTTATGGATGTATTCCTGACATGACCGAAGGAACTTGCAAAACCCATATATATTGTTCTCAAGATAAGCTTGCACTTTGCGCAACTTATCCGTATTACGGCTGTTCACCTAATGAAACCGGGGGAACCTGTAGAACTTATTCATACGAACCGTTTTGCTCCGAAGACAACAATAACACTCTTTGTGATTACGGCTGCACACCGGCCCCCTACGGGGGATATTGCAATCCGCCACCACCACCCCCTGTCCAATACTGTACCAAATCAATCCCGATTGCCGTTAATATTACAACCAAAACCCCGTTAGTTGATAACATTTGGGCAAGGCTTGTTTCAGGTACTTCCTCTATTTTTAGAAGAATGTCTCCCAAACTGGGTACGGGAACAGGATTGGGAGAAGTTAAAGATATTCCGGCTTCAACTAATGTAACTTATAAAGGGAGTCTAAATGGAGAGTCTATCGAATCTACCGGACAGCTTAACTTTCCCCACATCGGTGGAATCTCTGAATATTTCTTAAGGGGAATCCAGACAATGCTCAGGCCAAAGGGTTTTGGCGAACCCATTTCTTTCGGTACTCCAGCCCCAAGTATCCCACCAGGAACTAATAATTGTGTGGTAAACATCCCGGATTCCAATGTCCCAAGTAGATATCTGGGAAGTTTTAAATCCAATTTTATAGACTTGACAAACAGATGGGCGACCGGTTGTACCGGGGCCGATAATAATATGGCAGACGAATGCTATAACTGGGTAGTCAGTACGGCAATTGGGAGTGGTGTTAACCCGGCTTTCGCCCTGACGATTTGGCTTAACGAATCGGGAGCAAGCAACTACTGTGCGGGTGGGCCGACCACTCAGGATTTCGGAATTAATCTGCCGGCTCTTTACAAAAACATCGGGGGGCAACTCAGGGTGTTTTCAAACATGGCTAAAATGAAACTTTGTGACGGAATGCCCGGGTTTGTCGAACCGATGCACGGTTGGATGAGCCGTTTCCAAAGTAATACCGGCGTCTGCAACCCGAACGACCCTGTGGCCACAAAATACTACACCGATGTTATGGCCACCACCTGGAGTTGGGTTAGCGGTTGTCCACGAAACGGGAAGTTTGGCATTACCTGGCCTACTGACATGATTTGTCCGTGATGTTATACTAAAACCAATGCCCAGACTTCTAAAGAAATTTTTATTTTCCTTTTTTGCAAGCCTTGTAATTCTTTTTTCCCTTGCTCCCTATTTATCCCCGGCCAATGCACAAGCTTGGTATAGCCAAGAGCCTATTGAATGGTATTTAAAAGTTTATGACAAAGACGCGTCTCCTCCAAACGAGATCTTTGGCGAGCGCTATACAGCGGCCCAAGTTCAATGGGTGGTTTATAGCTTCATCTTTTTACCAATCAGAATGGTTTCTGGAGTTATCGGTGATGATGTAATTCTGTGCTTCGTGAAGTCGTTCGGTACGGGCACATTAGACATTAATAACTGTGGAGGCGCTGCTATAGATCTGACCTTAAAAGTTGCAGCAATTGCTAATAAAATCATAGGGAAGGTTCTTCCTTACATAGACTTATCAGGAACAACAACTCCTTCTGCGATATCCGAAAACAAACCTCTGGTTGCCTTAGTTTTTGACAGTAAAGGAAGAGAACTATCCGGAATTGAGTATTCCAAAAATCTCATTAAAAAATTCTCACCCGTTTCTGAAGTTAATGCTCAGGGCTTTGGATACACGGGCCTTAATTGGCTGCAAACATATTGGACAGGTTTCAGAAATATTTCTTACGGACTTCTTGTTTTGGTTATCATTGTTTTTGCTTTTATGATTATGTTCAGGGTAAAACTTTCTCCCCAAACCGTGGTTTCTGTCCAATCCGCGCTCCCTAAAGTAATATTAACTTTAATACTCGTTACTTTTTCCTACGCCATTGCCGGTTTTGCGATCGATCTTATGTACGTTGTGGCGGGACTATTCGTAATTTTATTAAAAGGGGCGGGTTTTGCTGCTGCCAATTCCAGCAATGCTTGGTTGATGATTTCCGGTGAAGGTGCAGGCTATAGCCTGGCGGGAGGGTTTTGGGTACTTTTTGTAATGCTTGGGTATGCAGTTATGTTCATTATTGCGGGGCTTGTGTCGTTTGTTGCGGCTTTGGTTGGCGGTTTTAGTTTGTTCGGAGCCGTCGTGGGTCTACTTTTTGCCATACTCGGTCTTTTCTGCTTTGTAATAATGCTTTGGTATACAATAAAAATTCCTTATGTTTTGCTTAAAACTTTGATCAGTTTTTACGTATCCGTTATTACGGCTCCTATTCAAATACTGGCGGGTGCCCTTGTTCCTTCGATGGGTTTTGGGGCCTGGTTTAAAAAAGTGATGGCTGACATCCTCGTTTTTCCTGTTACGGGTTTATTTTTCTGGTTTGCGTGGTCCACTCTTTGGACATCTTTTCATCAGGCTGGATTAGACATTGCCCGAGGCCTATGGGTACCCTTTACCGACATGTGGGCCCCGGGAATAATAGGGTCCGCCCATGACATGTCAGGAATCATCTTTTTAGCCATAAGTTTTGGCATAATAACAGAAATTCCAAAAATTCCGGATATGCTTAAGGGTATGATACTTGGCGAGAAATTCGCCTTTGGCACGGCAGTTGGTGAAGCCATATCGGGGGGAATTGGCTATGTGTCAGCATATACCAAAAACAAGCAGGAATTGGGACAGGCCGCAAGTTGGGTTGGTCAACGGGCTAAAAAAGTTTTTAAGCGCCCTTCGTCTCCAGCTACTCCGGCTACTCCTGCCGCGAACACTCCGGCTAGTAACGAGGATATACCCAATTATGATGAGTAATGTACGTGGGTGTCCTCAGGTTTGAATATTATCTCTTCTTTCCACCCATACTCCCTGACGCATCGCCCAAAAAATTCACAAGGGAGGCACCAAGCCTTATGTATGCGGCTAATGTAGTGGATTTCCCTGTTTGATCATTGGTTTGTAAAAGATCATAAGTGGCTGAGTAGAACTTCTCAGCATCAAACATATTATCCCTTAGAATAAGTCGTGTCTTCGGGCCGGTTAAAGTTTGTATGAAACCGCTTTTTGCATCAAGTTTTGCCCCGTAAAGTGTATACAGTACTTCCATAAACGGTCTAGTTTTAGATTCGGGGTCACTGCTGGTTTTTATTAAGTCAAGAAAGTTAGGGCTTGCTGATTCTGCAGAAGTTGCAAGGGATTTTGCATATAATAATCTCATCATCATTGCTCCAACCATGTGCTTACCAAGCGGAATCTTTTCCCCACTCGTAGTTTCTGTAACGGTCATCCCGCCATAGATCTGTGTTAACAGGTCGGCAATACTGGGAAGTTCCTCAAGCATTTTGTTATTCCAACTCGGCAGACCGTTGGCCATGGAGTCGCCAAAAGTTTTATACATCGCATCAGAAAGCCGGGAAAGCTTCTTGGCATTCGTTACCATCGAAGGGACGAGTGCGTGAATTTTAGAAACATCTTTATATTTTCTTTCCTCTTCCGGTTTATTGCCATCGCTCCGGATTTCAGCAAAATAATCCTTAGGCAAAAGGGCTGCGTCAGCCAAATCCAAAATAGCCGCGTCCTTACCTGCATAAACTTTCTTCAAATGGCGGGCTACAAATGACGGTTCAATAATGGACCTTAGGGGATCGCCCCCCCAATCCTCGAGAGGTTGAAGGTTCAAATCACGCACCTCCTTCGTACCCGTTCTTTTCTTGTAGGCTTCCTTTCCACCCTCGGATAATCTTTCCGGGATGGTAAGTATAAACTCCCACCTTGTATATTTGTCCACCAAAAAGACGTCGCAGGCAATTCTGGCGGCTGCCATTCTCACCTCTCGGCTCTCATTGCCATCCCCCTCTTCTAAGAGCACCTCTTGTATATATTTTTGAAATCCTGCTCCATCCCTCGCCATATTTTTTAAATATTGTATTAGACGCCCGCTTTCCCTTAGCTGCGTCACACTCTTTTCTATGTCTTTTTGTTCCGTAAGCCTTTCTCCTTTTTCACCTATCCAAACAAGGTGACTGGCTTTTTGTTCCCTTTTATTAGGATCCTTAGAGTCAGGGTTGTCCTGCCACTCATTATTTTCCGGGTCATACTGAAGACCGGCATCCTTCATTAAAATCTTGTAGTATCTTTCAACCGTGGAGTTTGCCAAAACCAGCATCATCTTTTCTGGGTCTGAATGAAGAAGAAAAGTACCCCACTTTTCCTGATCGTCTAAGTTTGGATTCCCTTTAGGATCCAATCCAACGAGCGTTTCTAAATAGTTCTTCATCGCACCACCGGACAGTTCCATTGCACGTGCGGACGCCGTTACTGCCATCATCGCCTTTAGTTCTTTTTCAAAATGCCTCACCTCTTCTGGACTGAGCCTTGCCTCCCCAAGAGCTTCATTGGCAATTATCGTATCCTGCAACCAGTCGTCGATAGCTCCTTTCCAAGCAGTTGGGGTTCTAAATCGGTAGTCAAAGGCGTGAATGTTTCGAAAAATAAACTCTTTGCGATCCTCCGGTTTCTTAAGATTAAGTGACGGAATAAGGTCATGCCTGGAAACGTGGATTTCATTTTTCCCATCTTTAAACACGGCCCCAAAATATAGAGGGACCGGTTGAAGAGTTTCTCTTCCCCTTCCTCTTTCGGTAAGGTCAATAACCCTCCCCGCAATCCTATCCATATATTCAAGAGCCCGCTGCCGTGAGGATAAATCGAGGGTTTGTTGCATTGCTTCAAACTCTTCATAAAACTCGGCGAGTTTTTCCGGCGGTGTAAACTCATCCGGCCTCTTTGCAAGACTACGTACAAGTTTTTTAAGTTCCGGAGAGGTAATTCCGTCGTACTCCACCTTACCATCTTTAACTAACCACTTGGACCACTTTTCCACCTTGCCCCTTTCGTCGGGAACTCCATCAACCCTCTCAGACACTTCTGCCATATATCAAAATTATACCATTTGACGTAGGTAAAGGGTAAGCAGAGCTTGGCCAGTCAGGGCCCTGGTAAAAGGCAAGAGGTACAAGAGGTGCTTCGGTTGTGAAAAGGGATACGTGTTGCACAAGGTGCTTCACGCTGTAATCTAAAGATAGTACAAAGTACAGAGTACGTAGTACAAAGTACATAGTACTTAGTAAAACAATGATCAAGCCTGCCAAAGTATCAACTTATAAAGATTTATTCGTTTACCAAAAAGCGAAACTTCTGACGATAGATATTATTAAATATTTTTCAAAATTTAAACTTCCCAGAGCTAAAGAGTTTTTGTTTGGCCAGCTTTTTAGAGCCGTTAGTTCCGTCGCTGCGAACCTGGCTGAGGGTTTTGGTAGAAACTATAGCGGCAGTTTTAAACAATTTGTTGGAATTGCCCGAGGTTCTGCTTTCGAAACAGAGTACTGGCTGGAAACAATTCTTGATATTGGAGACTTCGACCCAAAAATAATTAATAGCTTCATTGAAAGAAATAATGAAATTTGCAAAATGTTATCTGGTCTAATGAACAAAACTAAAGGCAAGCAGTAGTAGATACTAAGTACTTTGTACTTCGTACTGCGTACTGCGCTTTTTCAAAGCGCATGGAACAACATCCGATTCCTCAAAACATAAGCTCCTACCAATTCAGGTTGGTTGGGGACATGACTCTTAAGCAATTCTTCCAGCTTGCCGGCGGAATTGTGGCCGGTTTTATTTTTTACTCCACCCCGCTTCTGCCCATAATCAAGTTTCCTATTGCCATATTCTGTGGAATTTTGGGTGCACTGATGGCATTTGTCCCTTTCGAGGAGCGCCCCCTTGAGAGGTGGATCTTTGCTTTTTTTAAGGCAATTTACGCACCAACCGAATTTTTCTGGAAAAAGTCTGTTTCTCCTCCGAAGCTTTTTCAGGATGAGCCAAGCAGCACCCCCGATACTCAACTGCAAAATAATGCAGCTTCAGAGTATTCAAGATCAATGGCTCAAAAAGGGGACTTTTTAGGCAATCTGGAAGCAAAAGAGAGGGGATTTTTTGCAGGCCTTACCGGAATTTTCTCGGGAACTGCCACCCAACAGGCTACCCAAACAGTCCCGGCTTCACCCGGAATACAGGGCGCCATGAACATACCCCACGGAATACCCACAAAAATTACTCCGGCAACACAGTCGCACCTTGTGGTTGAAGAAAAACCAAAGGCTCCCGAGATTCCCCAAAACCTTATTTCCACCCAAGAGGTTGCGCCGCTAATTGCTGGGGAGGAAATGATATCAACCAGGCAAGCAATTTTTTCTATTGATGCAGCGCCTCCCAACCCTCCGACAATACCAAATGTGATTGTCGGACAGGTGGTAGACGAGCATAGAAAAATCATCGAAGGAGCAATTATTGAAATCAGGGACTCTGCGGGCCGCCCGGTTCGGGCGCTTAGGAGCAATAAAGTCGGGCATTTTATTACAGTTACACCACTGGACCCGGGAAGATACGACATTATTACGGAAAAGGAGGGTGGCCAGTTCTCTCCGGTAAGCTTTGAGGCCAACGGCAATCTTATCCCGCCGATACTTGTATCCGGGAAAAAACTTGAACCTGGAATCTCGAATATAGAATCTAGTAATACTGTTATTCAAGACAACTTATCCCAAAACCATGCCCAATAAAATTGTAAATTTTACAGATTTAGATGTTTGGAAGGAGGGACACAAACTTGTAATTGATGTTTATAAGATCACAAACGGCTTTCCAAAATCAGAGATTTTTGGTTTAACTGACCAGATGAGACGGTGTTCTGTTTCTATTACCTCAAATATTGCAGAAGGTTTTAGCAGATATTCTTATAAAGAGAAATTGCAATTCTTCAGAATTTCGGCAGGGTCAATTACGGAATTACAAAACCAATTAATAATTGCCAGGGATGTGGGTTTTATAAAAAATTCAGAGTTTCAATCTTTATATCAACAGACGGTTGTCGTACTAAAAATTCTGAACGGACTCATTAAAAATACCAAGTCTAAATTCCAAATTCCAAATTCCAGATTCAAATTGCCATGAACCAGATTCAAAATTCCAGATTCAAGATTCCATACCTAAGCGTTCCCGATAGACCAATGGTGGCCACAACACAGAGCCATTTGCCCATCGCCGATATTACAAACGACATAGTTATCTATAAGGATGGAGGGGCGGCTCTTGTAATGGAATCCACTTCGCTTAACTTCGGGCTTTTGAGCGAAAAGGAGCAGTCTGCGGTCATTGCGGCGTATGCTGCAATGATTAATTCCCTTTCTTTTTCAGTACAGATTGTTATCCGAACCCAAAGAAAAGATATTGGCAACTATATTCGTTTTTTGGATGAGGAGGCGGGGAAAATAAAACACCCTCTTTTGGCTAAACTTATGCATGAATATAAAGGCTTCATTTTAGAATCCGTTAAGAAGAAAAACGTTCTGGGAAAAAAATTTTACGTGGTTTTGTATTTAAGCCCCCTAGAACTGGGGATCGGAAAATCCGTAGCCGCGATCACAAGGGGCGGAGGGCCTCTACCCTATCCAAAAACTTACGTGATCAAAAAAGCAAAGGTCATTCTTTACCCGAGGAAAGATCACCTCGCCCGCCAGGCGGGAAGGCTCGGTATTAAATTTAGACAGCTGACAACTTCTGAGCTTATTGATCTTTATTACACAATCTATAACCCAGCGCCCCCGGCGGTTAAAAAAGAGCCGGAGGTGGTGCTCGAACACAAATGAAACCCAATCAACCAATCAACCAATCAACCAATCAACCAGTTGTTCAACCCGAAATAAAACCGCGGGTCATAAGTCCTAATCTCGCCATTTCCCAAGGTTATCCTGTTCAAGATGTCATTGCCCCGCAATTAATTGAGGAGGATTTTGATTACGTAAAAGTTAATGAGGTTTACTTCAGAACTATTTTTGTAGGAGGTTACCCCAGGTTTGTTTCCCCGGGCTGGCTTGAACCGGTTGTCAACTTTGATTCCAGCCTTGATATTTCTTTCTATATATATCCGGTTGATGGAAAGAGTGTGCTTGATGATCTTAGACGCAAAATTGCAGAAATGGAGGCCGAACTTTCCACAGACATTGAGCGGGGTAAAATCGTTGATCCGGTTACCCAAGCCAAGCTCGAGGACGCACAAAGCCTTCAGGAGCAACTTGTTAAAGGCATCGAAAGATTCTATGAATTCTCTTTTTATATAACAATTCCGGCAAACTCGGTTGAGGAATTGGATCATGTAACAAAACAGGTTGAATCTCAGCTTGGATCCCTTCTTATTGTTTCTAAACACGCAATGCTCGATATGCATGATGGCTTTCTTTCTACCGCACCCTTTGGCATGGACAGGCTTAATATAACCAGAAATATGGACACAACAAGTGTGGCAACCACATTTCCCTTAACCTCAACGGAGCTTTCCAGCGATCGGGGGGTTTTATACGGTATCAACTCCCAAAACGAATCCTTTATTATTTTTGACAGATTTTCTTTGGAGAATTCAAACATGGTGATATTCGCCACTTCGGGTGCCGGGAAGTCGTATTTTGTTAAGCTTGAAGCGCTCAGGTCTTTAATGACCGGTACGGAAGTAATTATTATCGACCCCGAAAGCGAGTATAAACCGCTTGCAGAGGCTGTGGGAGGAGAATATCTTTCATTTTCTTTCAACGCTCCTGCAAAAATTAATCCTTTTGATCTGGCCCAAATTAGAGAAGAGGGGGAAAACCAGCTCGGCCAAAAAATTCTCTCGCTCCACTCTCTTTTAAAAGTAATCATGGGTGAAATCACGCCGTCCCAGGAAGCGCTTCTTGACCGCGCCCTTGTCATGACCTACCACGCAAAAGGGATCACCATGGACCCGGATACGCAGAGTAAGGAGCCTCCTTTAATGGAAGATCTTTATAAAACGCTCGTCGGGATGGAAATTCCGGAAGCGCTGGACCTTGCGGCCCGTTTAGAAAAATTTGTAAAAGGAAGCTTTGCCGGAATTTTTGACAAACAAACAAATATTAATTTAACCAATCCCTTTACGGTTTTTTCTGTTAAAGATTTGCAGGATGCTCTTCGTCCAATCGCCATGTTTGTTATTCTTGATTACATTTGGACAAGGGTTAAAAAAGACCTCAAGAAACGCATCCTGGTCGCCGAGGAGGCTTGGCAAATGATGAAATACCCCGATACTGCTCAATTTTTGTGGAGTGTTGTTAAAAGGGCAAGAAAGTACTACCTAGGCTTAACCACAATTACACAAGATGTTGAAGACTTCTTGAACCAGGATATCGGCAAGGCGATTGTTACAAACTCCGCCATGCAGGTTCTTTTGAAACAATCTCCCGCGGCAATTGATAGGATTGGCGAAATTTTCTATTTATCGCAAGGTGAAAAACAGTTACTCTTGGCCGCCAATGTCGGAGAGGGGATTTTCTTTGCCGGCCCGCACCATGCTCCAATCAGGGTCGTGGCCAGTGCCGAGGAAAATAAATTAATCACCACAAAACCCGAGGAAATGATTCAGCGGGGAGTACAAAACCCATACGAGAATAGATAATTATGGCAAAATACTTATCGCTCCCGAAATCATTAAAAGAAACCGATGAATCTCTTATACAGAGTCTAATCACTGCAACCGAAGAGATTTTCAAGGGGGATCTTTTTGGAGAAAATAATAGACCCCTTGCAGAACCGTACACCACCGCCGACGGGAAATATCATTGGTCAACAAACAAAGATCTTCTTTTATATATAACCGACCTCACCCTCACGGAAGACATCCGCGCCGCAAACACTGCTTTGTATCAAGCGTTGAGTCGACCCTCAGAACAGGCCGGTTCCGTCATGCCGGACAAATTTCTTCGAGAAGAACAGGAAGAATTAAGAGCCAGAAGTGAGGCTGAACTGGAAGAAACACAAAAATCATCCCAAAGGGCGGTTGAGACAGCGACTGAAAGAAAAATTGCCTTACAGAACGAACGGACCAAAGAGTCTGAAATCGCCAAAGAACCTGCCATAAAAACACAGCAAGGCCAGGCGGTTGACGAAGCAGAAGAAGTACAAAAAAAAACAGAAGCTGGGGAGCCAGTAATAAGTCCCGAAGCAGTAGTCGAAAAACAAAAAATTCTTTACCAGGAACAAATAGTAAAAGAAAAAGCCGCCTCAACGGTTCTTGCCGGACAGACAATTTATTACAAAGTTAACGCGCCTCCTGTTAAAGAAACGCCGGAAATTAAGGGCCTGAAGGAACAGGCTCAAGCGGATCCCAAAAGGTTTGTCGAAGATACTATAAAAAATTTTAAAAGCAGGGCTGCCGGCATTGCCGAATTTCAGAAATTGACTCCCGAGGAAACGGATGTCGTCGTTAAACAAGCGGCAATTACCACTCAGGAGGTTTTGTCGGGTAACTCACCTATAATCGCCGCCAGAATCCTCCGGATTGTATCCGACCCTGAAATTCTAAACAGAATTACCCCAAACATTCAAACACAGGAAACATTAAAGAACGCCTGTTCAGACCTTTACGACCAAAAAATTGCCCAGTTTGAAATAGCAAAAAGGTTTATCGATCTTCCGGAAATTGACGGCTTTACAAGCGTCGAAGATGTTGTTATTGAAATTTCAGATACCGAAAAGCCCGACTTTGAAGAATTCGATATAAACCAACAAATAATTTCTCCGCATATTAATTCGCTGAATGAACAGAATGAACTACTCGACACATTAAAAGACATCGGCGGATCCAAAGCAGAAGAAATTAAGTCAAAACTGCTCCTGAAAGTCGGAGCTTGGCTTGACGGACAGATAGCCAAACTTCCCGCCAGTAGCGCTCTGGCCAAGTTTTACAATTCAGAACTTGTCCAGCTGGGGTTATCTCGTTTCGGAATAGCTGAGGGGGCAACTTGGGTAACCGCAGAAGGGTCTTGGCTCGGAAGAGCCATCGTATCATCCGGCTACGGAAACGTTGCAGGATTTATACAAGCCAAAACAGGGATCGATCTTGGTATAAAAAGAGTCATTGGAGAAATTGGCAAAAAAGCGATCGAAAAAGCGGGAGGTCAAACCGCGGGACAAGCCGCCGGTAAAGCCGTTGCAGGTCTGTTACCCAAACTGTTTACGGCTTTGGGAACTCTTAGTAGCTGGGCTACACTTGGATTATCTCTCTTGGCGGGATACGTTCTAGGCAAAATCGCAGAAAAAATCGATTGGAAAAAAGTAAAAAAATTTTCAATCGCGGTTCTCGGGGGCGCCTGGGCAACGACTTACGGCAAAAGAATTGTGAAAAGAGTTGGACGTTTTTTTGGCAGGTTGCTTAAGGACTTCGCAATAACGGTATTTAATCCGCTCCTTATTATAATATTAGCCTTTCCCGTATTGGTTGTAATAACTCTTTTTATAATCAACTCCGGCGCTTACATTGTTCCACCCTCAGGTTCCTCGGTCGAACCAGGAAATCCACACATTGAAGTCAAAAAGGCTGTCGTTCCCGATAGCCCTCACGAAAACACGGATATTCCTTTTAGCGTCGATTACACCATTACCATCTCCGCAAAAAAAGACACTTTGACAAACATTGTTTTTCGGGACGATTGCAAAGTAAACAAGACCGGATCTTCCCCTGCCTGTCCCACTCCTTCCCAACCAATACCAGATGCCCCAGAATCAATCTCTCCAGCGGTACCTTTTACTTTTAGTTATAGCCTTCGTTTTGACTCCCACGACTTCGACGATTCGACCGTTGTAAATACGTTTACTGTTACCTCTGACACAGCCGGACAGAGCAGTGTTCTTTCTGCGGGTTCTGCCACGGTGATTATTGGAGAGGCTCCAATGGAATGTCCTAACGATGCTTGGCCGCTGGCCGGGGACGCGGGAATGTCTCTTGTTTCACAGGGGCCAAACGGTTCATGGTCTCATTTGGGCATGGAGGCCATTGATATCGGGGTAGATGGAATCCCTATTGTTGCCATGCACAACGGTACCATAAGTACGGGGGAAAACAGTTGTGGAAGGTGGGTCACGGTAGCGTCAACTTGCGGATCCTCATTTGTTTCAATGTATGGTCATTTGGGGGCAATTACCGTTTCGAACGGCCAAAATGTTACCGTCGGCCAAGAGCTCGGCATCAGTGACAACTCCGGCTATCCTACCTGTTCAACCGGGCCACATTTACACTTTGAGTTTATAAAGAACGGGGCAACCCCTAAGGTTCAAAAACCCTTCCTTAAAAGAGATGTTCCTGTTGGTTGCGTTGACTTTTCGGCATGTAATTAACTGTATAATGCAAATATGAAAAAATTGTTTATAGCGGTTTTTGTAATTGTTTTTGTTTTGAGTATCGCCTGGCTTTCTCGAATTTATTTAAAAGAATCCCCCAAAAAAAATCCGGTGGTTATCCCTGTTGAACCGAAACTCGTTCAAAATTACAAAGGCGACATTTCAAGTTCTTTAAAAATACCTGTAGAACAGTTTAAAACCGTTAACAAGCTCCCTCTTTTGGTTGTTGCCAAAAAAGTTTTTACAGATACATATCTCAACAGAGTGGCCTCATTTGTAGGTTTTTCTGAACCGGTAAAGAAACTGAACGATTCTCAAGAGGGTCTGACTTATTTTTGGAAAAAAGATAGTGGCACATTATTTGCCTACACAAAATCCTCTAAAATTCGTTATGGTTCGAGTGAGTCGATTAAAACCTCGGACAAGAGGTTCTCCGACGAAAACATTAAAACCATCGCCGGTAAATTCTTGGTGGATAGCGGTCTTCTAACCGCAAATAATTTTTCCTTCGACAGCACACAGTACTTAAAAGAAGACCCTTCAAAAAAATATTTTGTCAAATCAACCGATAAAGACTTTTCTTTATATCATCTAAACATTTTACCGATGTCGCTGGACTATGAAATTATTTCAGTAACAGCAACGGAAAATACAAATTATATCGAAATAACAAAAGACGGGGGTGTTCATTCGTTTCAGCTAATTGTTTTCGACAGTGTTCAAAAAGGACCGGTTGAATATCCCATTAAAACTTACGAAGAAATTAACAGTTCGATTGGGAGTGCGGTTCTAATAGATTTGGGGGGGGAAGAAACCCCCTTCAAATACCTGCCTGCCGACACAATAAAGAACATTGATCTTGACCAAATTGACATTGCCTACCTTCTTGATTCGCCAACCGCAACGGTCCTCCAACCTGTCTATAAGATTTCTGGAACGGCCACGTTGTCAGGGGGTGACAATGTTAGAGCTGTTTTATATTTGCCCGCCTTTTCTGGTCATTAACTTTGAATTTTGACTGGCATAATAAGATGAAGGTATTCTTTATCGGATGAATCCGTAAAAACCCCTGCCTTGTCAGGTGTGGTAAATTCCATTTTCACCTCTTCCCCGCGAACTGAGTGTAAAAAGTCTTCAAGAAAACGGTAATTAAAAGCAATCTCCCATTCACCCCGTGCCACTCGCTCAGGATCTTCGACTTTGGCTTCAACTTCAGTTTCTTGGCTTCCTGAGTTTCCGCTTTCTGCAGACACCTTTATAGAGTCTTTCAAAATTTTGATCTTCACCATGTTTGCAGCGTCCCTGGCAAAAACCGAGGCAAGCTTAACCGCTCTTGCAAACTCCTCTTTGTCCAAAAACACTTTTAAAGAGGAAGTTTTTGGTATAATTTTTGCAAAATCAGGATATTCTCCTTCCAAAAGTCTCGAGGAAAGAACGATGCCGTCCGTTCCAAAAACCACCTGTTTTTCTTTTTCTAAAAGACTAAAAAGAACTTCGTCCCCTTCGGATCCCAATCTCGAAAGTTCAGACAGAACAAGTTTGGGAATTATTACCGCACTCTCCCCTTTCTGTGCTTTTTGAATATCAAACACCATTCTCTTCCGAGAAAGCCTGAACCCGTCCGTAGCCACCATTGTCAAACCCGACTTGTCCCAAAGAAAAAGAACCCCTGTTAAAACGGGTCTGGTTTCATCAACAGACGTTGCAAAAGTGGTAAGGGAAAGAGCTTCCAGAAATTCTTTTAGAGGAAGACTAACTGATTTGTCTTTACTTATTGATGTGGGAACTTTAGGAAAATCCGAAGAATTCATTCCCAGAATTTTGGACGAAAATCCCGAGGTTGAAATTTTCAACTGCTCTTTTTCGGATTCTATGGAAATTGTTTCTTTAGGTAAGCTTGAAACCAGTTCGGAGATTACCCTTGAGGGAATACTTATTTCTCCTTCTGTCTCAATTTTAGATCCAACCTGAACCGAAACAGAAACTTCCAGGTTTGTAGAATTAAAATAAACCTTTGTTTTTTGTGTTGAGATTAATATGTTTCCCAAAACAGGCAATTGTGCTTTTGCACTTGTAAATCGAGAAGCGATGCTAACAGCTTTCCCTAAATTCTCTTGTAGAATTTGAAATTTCATTGTTTTCCTTTTTCTGTTTGTATCATATATTAACTAGTAGTTCTAGTAGTAGCGACGGTTGATAAGTTGATATTCTTTTTAAACCAGGTTTACTCTTCGGATTATATTAGTGTTGATGTTTGCCTCGCCAAAATGTTCATAACTTTGTGTATAATATCGCATTCGTTGTTGATAAGTGGATAAAGTACATTTTTTATCCTCACAGGACATTTTTTATCTTCAACATATCCTCACGAATTTGCACATTACTTGTGGCTAGCTGTGTAATTTTGTTCACAGCATGCATAACGGTGCTATGATCACGACCCCCCACCAATCTTCCCACCTCTTCATAAGCGATTCCCAACCGGGTTCGCAAGAGATACATCAGCATTTGTCTGGGCCTGGCAATTTGTCTGGCACGAGAGTCCCCTAAAATTAACCTTTTACCTATCTGGTAGTATTTACAAACAGCGTCAATTGTTTGCTCCGGAGTGCTTCTTGCTAGCGTTTCATTTGTTTCCCCCCCGCGGCTTAATGCCGACTCAATCATCTCAAGATTAATCGGGGAGTTTTTAATATGGATCTCATTCATTATTTTAATAAGTATTCCTTCAATTTTCCTGGCACCCTCTGCATTCGCGGCTATCATTTGTATTTGGTCCATTTCTAAAGGGATTTTACGTTCCTGCGATTTGATTTGAACAATTGCGCACTTGAGTTCAAAGTCGGGTGGGGCAATGTCCACTATCAACCCCGCCTCAAACCTGCTTCTTAAACGCTCTTCGAGGCGCGAGATTTCTGTTGGACGCCTGTCGGAGGTCAATATCACTTGCCCCCCTGCGGAGGTGACGGCGTTAAAGGTGTGGAAAAACTCTTCCTGAGCAGTTTCCTTTCCCGCAATAAACTGAATATCGTCAACCATTAGGAGGCTTAATTTTCTATATTTTTTTCTCACCTCCGCAGTAGTCTTATTGCGGATTCCGTCAATGATGTCGTTTGTAAAATCCTCTGCGGTACAAGAGAGAACAGGGCTGTCAGATTTTTTAAGAAGAATTGAATGACCGACCGCTTGCATTAAATGGGTTTTTCCAACCCCTACTCCACCCCAAATAAAAAGCGGGTTATAGGCTGAGCCTAAACTTTCCGAAACCGCGAGAGCTGCCGCGTGAGCCATTTGATTACTTCCGGAAACCGCGAAGTTTTCAAAAGTAAAACTTGGTTTAATTCTTGCGGTTCGTAAGGATTCTGTTAACTCTTGGGTATTTCCTTTCTCCTCAAAAAGCGGAGCAGGCGAGTCTTTGTCTGGTCGGACGATGTCAGGATTTTGTCGGACGATAAAAGTTAAGTCAACAGATTTGCCAAGAGTCTTACTGGTCGAATCTTGGACAAGTCCGAAATATCTTGATTCAATTGTATTTTTTACAAAAGAAGTCGGACAGCCGATTTCAACCAGCACTCTTTCTCCTAAATCATCCACCTTTGTAATATGTGTTTGAGAAAACCATGTGGAAAAAATTGCCGGAGAGACAGAAATTTTTACCATTCCCAAGGTGTCGCGCCAGGCCGTTTTTAAATCTAAAGTCATAATAATGGTACGAGTACTTAGGAGTAAATATGGAGCAGTTCAGGCTTTTTACTAGGTACTGTGTACTCTGTACTATTTATCGAGTTATCCACAACTCGTCAATGGCCAAAAAATTAATTGGTTGATTAGTTAATTGGTTAATTGGTATAATTGTCGCATGTCTACAAAGAGAACATACCAACCCAGTAAAATAAAAAGAGTAAGAGTCCATGGTTTTAGAAAAAGAATGTCGACAAAAAATGGACGAAGAGTTTTAAAGGCAAGAAGGCTGAAAGGCAGGAAAAGTCTCCATGTTGGCTAAAAAATTTAGGCTTACCGGTGGAAAGGATTTTAAAAATGTGGAAGTCAACGGGAAGACTTTCCAGTCTGCCAATTTCGGAATTGCCTATTTAGACAAGAAAGATGTTGGCCCACCGCGATTTGCTTTTGTCGTTTCTACAAAAATTTCGAAAGAGGCGGTTGATAGAAATACGATAAAAAGACACATAAGCGAGACCGTACGCCTGATGGTTAACGAGGTAAAAGAAGGCTATGATGTTGTCTTTTTAGCTAAACCTTCAATTATGAGGTGTCCGGCAGACGAGATAGCCCGCGAAGTTAGAATTGCCGTTAGAGCAAGCGGAATTACAAAATGAAACACTTACTTTCTAATATGGTGAGACTTTATAGGAAACTTATCTCTCCCGTCTTGGTATTGTTGTTCGGCAAAGCTTGTAGGTTTACACCAACGTGTAGTGAGTATACAATTGAGGCTCTGGAAAAGTTAGGAGTGATGAATGGTTTAACGATTAGTGTCAGACGATTTCTTAGATGTCACCCTTGGGGCGGATTTGGGTACGACCCGGTGCCAAGTTTAAATAAGCAAATAAGCAAATAAGTAAATAATATGAACATATTTCAAGTTTTACTAGTTCAACCTTTAACCAACGGTTTGATGCTTTTTTATAGAATATTGGGTCAAAACCTTGGAGTTGCAATATTGGGCTTTAGTCTTTTTTTGATTTTTATTTTAAGACCCCTCACCAAGCCATATCTTAATTCAATGAAGAGGATAAAAGAGCTTGAGCCCGAGGTTTCTAAATTAAAGAAAAAATATTTGGGTGATAAAATGGGTTTTTCTAAGGCCCAAGCGGATTTATATAAAGAAAGAAAGATTAATCCTGCGGCCGGGTGCCTCCCCTATTTGTTGCAGTTTGCGGTTTTGA
Source organism: uncultured Gammaproteobacteria bacterium (assembly GCA_964500695.1). GTDB lineage: Bacteria > Patescibacteriota > Microgenomatia > UBA8517 > UBA8517 > CAZCNT01. The sequence goes on from CAZCNT010000003.1 coordinate 27,859, forward strand.
TTGCGCTTTTTAACGTTTTTACTACCGCCCTAGCCGGCGACGGGAATGCGATGGTAAAAGTGAATAGGCTTCTCTACCCCGCCTTAAGGTTTGATCAAAATCAAGTGCTTAATACGAAGTTTCTTTATCTTGATGTAAGTGAGCCCGACAAGTTCAACGTTCCTGGAATCCCCTTTGCTTTACCCGGGCTTTTTTTAATTTTAGCAACGGTCGCTCAGTTTCTTTCGGTTAAAATTACAACCCCCTACATTTCGGTCGAACAAAAAGTGGCCAAGTCAACAAAGTCGGACACGGATGATATGCAGGTAAGTATGCAGAAATCTATGATCTACACTTTGCCTCTAATGACTTTGTTTTTTGGACTAAGTTTTCCTTCCGGGCTTGCACTTTATTGGCTTGTTTTTTCGATTGTCAGTGTTTGGCAGCAGGTTTTGATGTCCGGGTGGGGATCCCTTACCCCTTTTGTTACAAGACTCGGTCTGATGAAACTTGCAACGAAGCAATAGCAAATTTCCATCTGCTGATGTAAAATCGTCATCGCAGAAAGCGCTAAATTAAATGAAAACACAGAATAAAAATATTGATTTGCTTAAAGGGTTGGCCGAAGAGTTATTCTCTTTGATGTCTCTTTCGGATGCCAAGATCGATGTTGAATACGATAAGGAGAATGAGGCCTATGTAGTAAACGTTGACGCTCCTGATGAAACAGGACTTCTTATAGGCAAGAAGGGTGAGACGCTGGCAAGCCTGCAGGTTGTTTTTGGGGTTTTACTTAAACAAAAAGTCGGAGAGTGGAACAGGGTGATGGTTAATGTTGGCGACTACAGAGAGAAAGAGGAAGAGTATTTAAGGAATTTGGCGCAATCTACTGCCCAGAGAGCAAAAGAAACAGGGGAACCCCAAAGCCTTTACAATCTTAAAGCTTGGCAGCGCCGTATAGTCCACATGGCTCTTTCGGAAGACAAAGACCTTACAACCGAATCGGTGGGAGAAGGAGAAGAGAGATATTTGGTGGTTAAGGCTAATAAATAAATACTTCGCTTTTGTACAACGCCAAAGTGTTTGATATATACTCATGCTTGATGAGTAAAAAGTGGCTACAGAATATTGAAAAAGGAATTGTTTACTTACTCCTTTTTTTACTTCCAACACAGCTGGCCCTTCATTTCTGGCCTTCTTGGGCCTTTGTTTTTGGAATTAGGGTTGACTACCTTGCCCCCGCGATCTACCTGACAGACGTTCTGGCTCTAATTCTCATTTTTGCGAACATTAGAGTTTATAGAAAGTATTTGAAATACTTGTTGGCTATTTTTGTGTTTGCCGTTATAAATACAGTTTTTTCTACCAGTCCACTTGTAAGTACTTTTAAGTGGTTAAAGATTATTGAGACAGTTTGTTTGGGGTTGTATTTTGCGAACACAAAAGAAGAACTTCAAAAAATTATTAGGGTCCTATTTTATTCTGCGGTATTTTTCTCTTTTATCGGAATCTTTCAGTTCGCTCTTGGAAGGAGTGTAGGAGGATTATTATATTTCCTTGGAGAGAGAAGTTTTTCCTCGCAGACTCCCGGTATTGCTCTGATAAATATTTTTGACAGAGTTTTCTTGAGAGCCTATTCAACCTTCCCCCACCCAAACTCATTAGCCGGGTACCTTGGAGTAATGCTAATTTTATTTTTGGATTTACGAAAGAAAAACCCGCTTAATACTTTTGGTATTTTTGTAGTTCTGACGGGTTTCCTGTTAAGTTTTTCTCTCACCGCCTTTCTTGCTCTTTTTTTGGTTCTGGTAACAAAATATCTAGCTAGAAACAAAGATTTGTTTAGGAAACTGACGTTTGCACTTTTTTACTCGTCCATTATTGTAAGCATACTTTTGCCTGTATTTTCAAAGAAGTTGCTATCATTGAATGCCGGATTTGGCCAGAGAGTGATCCAACGCCTTGATTTTGCGTATCTCTCGGGTAGTATGATTAGTGAAAGGTTTTGGTCTGGGGAGGGCCTAAACACCTTTATAGTTAACATCCCCAGATTTAAAGGAATACTTACCTATTCCTGGATTTTGCAGCCCGTTCACAATGTTCCACTTTTGATTCTTAGCGAGATCGGAATTTTTGGTTTGCTCATACTTTTTATCGTATTTTACAAATCTATCAATAACGTTTTGAACAAAGAAAGAGTGAGCTTAATACTCGCGTTGATATTCGTTGTAATCACGTCGACACAGGATCATTATTGGTTTACTTTACAGCAAAACCTTCTTCTGGTATCGATTCTTTTGGGACTTTCGTTTAGAATCAAGAAGTGGAAAACGCTTTAACAATTCATTCGGATGGGGGAGCTCGTGGAAATCCCGGGCCCGGGGCCTGCGCTTTTATAGTTGAACAAAACGGCCGTGTTGTAACAAAAGGCTCTAAGTATTTAGGGAAAGTAACAAATAATTTTGCTGAGTATTCTGGAGTTCTTCTGGCTCTTGACTGGCTGCTAAATAAATCGCCATTCACCAATCACCATTCACCAATAATTTTTCTAATGGATTCAGAGTTGGTGGTACGACAATTAACCGGCTTATATAAAGTTAAAGATGAAAACCTTAAAAAACTTTTTACAGAAGTTAAAAAGCTTACAACGGAAATTTCGTCAGATATTATTTTTAAAAATATTCCCAGGGAACAAAACAAACCCGCAGATTTATTGGTAAACGAAGAGTTGGACAATAAAGCTTCGGGAAATTTTATGTGAAAGTTTCACGTCAGGTAGGGGCTACCGCCGAAAATTTCCTGACAGCGTGACGATTTATTTTTTCTTATCTGCGGAAAAACAATTGCGTACATGAATAACAAACGAATATTAATCTGTCTTTACTCCGACGCAAATTTTTTAGCATTATCTATTTTAGAAAGTCTTCTCTCGAAAAATTCTTATGTGGGTGTCGTAACGGATGATGTTGAAAAGTGGAAAGAGATAACGGCGCATCTAAGAAAAAATTCTCACTTTTCTATGGTAGATTTGAGCAACACCACAAATCTACCAAATTTTAACTACTCAATATTTTGCGGTGGCTTTGTTTTTAAAAACAAAGGCTACGAGTCTTTTTCTGAATTTATAACCTTAAGAAGCATCGCGACTTCAAAACAATTTGTCATATTCCCGTTCGAAATTTTTTCTTCAAAAGAAGATCTGTTCATAAATAATTCTGAAAATTTAAGTGTTATTTACATAGGTGACCTTTTGGGACCAAGGATTGATTTGGATAGCAATCTTTTAATGAATCAGACAATTAATCAAATATTTGAAAAAAGAGTTGGTGGATTTGCCACAGAGGAAGTTTTATATCCGATGTTTGTTGGTGATGTCGCGAAGACTATTACAAAATGGCTGTTTTCATTCGGTCCATATGGTAATAAATTGTTATTATTAGGTCCTCCCGTATCAGCTTCAATTTTTGGAGAAGCGAATCAAAAAATAGTTAATAACGTAAACTTAAAGTATAAACAAAGCGGCAGACCACGGACTTTACCGAGAAATTTAGAAAAACAAGAGTTGCCAGTAAATTTAAATTTTGCCCTTCTCGAGACATATAAGTGGCTAACCAGAACGTCTTCTCAAAAAAGACCAACCGAAAAAAAGAAGGAAAGGCATAAACATTCAAAATATCTTTTACCGGTTACATTAACTTTCTTATTTATTTTTATCCTTCCGTTATTAACAATAGGCTCGTCTTTTGGGGTACTATATCTTTCTTATAAAGATATGCTGAGGGGTAAAACCGAGACGGTCAGAAATAAGATTCTAATTGCCAAAACATTATTTACGGTGGGGGAACGGGTGAGTGGTGTTTTTGCTTACGTACCCGGTCTTAGGGGAATATACAGAGAAACCGGTTTCGTGTCCCGTGTAGGGAGGACGTTTGTGGACACCGCGGGTACGGCAATGTCTTTAATCAAGATTTCAAATGAGACGTTTAACAATGTTTTAGGTGATTCCGTTTATAACCCCTCGACAGCGTCTCAGGAAATTTCTAACGAAATGAATCAACTTTATCAAGACACCTCAAACTTGCAAACTCTGGTGTTGGACGCTCAAAAATTAAATGTTTGGTCGGCAAAATATCTTTTAAGTAAAGTGAACTTTGACAAAGTAAAAAATTATTTTAAGCAAGGAAAAGTTTTGGCTGCAAACTTACCAAGCATTTTAGGCAAAGACAAAAGAAAAACTTATTTAGTGCTTTTTCAGAACAATATGGAGTTAAGACCAACCGGGGGTTTTATAGGATCTTTTGGGCTTTTGAGTTTCGACGGCGGGAGAATGACGGACCTAACCGTAAATGATGTTTATTCGGCCGATGGGCAACTTAGAGGTCACGTAGAGCCGCCTCAACCGATCAGATATTATCTAAACGAAGCGAATTGGTGGTTGAGAGATAGTAATTGGGATCCTGACTTTCAGGTTTCAGCCAAAAGGGCAGAGTGGTTTTTAGACAAGGAGATTGACACCCAGGTCGATGGCGTATTGGCAGTGGATCTAAATATCGCATCTGAGATGCTTAGGGTTACCGGTCCTGTTTTTTTGGCCGACTACAACTTAAACATAACAAGCGACAATCTGTATCAAGAAACACAAGCGGAGGCGCAAAATGAATTCTTTCCTGGGTCCCGGAAAAAAGCGAGTTTTTTAACGGCTCTTTCCCGAAATCTGATCGATGAGATTGAAAAGTTGGGAGAAAAGCAAAAACTCTTAGTACTTGGATTATTATTAAAAGGCTTTGACGAGCGTCATATTCAGACGTTTTTGCATGAGGAGGTTCCACAGAATGCAATATCTTCGCTTGGATGGGGAGGAGAAGTAATAACTCCAACGTGCGGAGAGGGTTGTTATGCAGATTTGGTTGGATTAGTAGAGGCCAACCTTGGTGTTAATAAAGCTAACTATTTTGTTTCTAGAAATATAGACCTTATGGTGGGTGTGGATCAAGGGGTTGTTGTTCGCAAATTAACGCTGACTTTAAGTAATTCAGCAAACTCGGCGCTTGGGCAACTCGGAACATATAAAACGTATATTCGGGCGTTTATACCAAGCGATTCAGCCTTAGTAAGTGTAAAAGCTATTACAGGTGAGAATACAGAAAACTTATTGGCTTCGGTGGTGGAGTCTCATGGAAGACAAGAGGCGGGTGTGTTTACACAGATTATTGGGGGTCAAAGTAAAAAGATAGAATTTAATTGGACGACCAAACCTCAAAGTGGATCGATATTGTCATCGTACGGTCTTTACGTTAGGAAGCAGGCCGGTGTGGGTAACGACCCTTGGCACATAACAATAGACGTAGGAAATTCTACATTGACCAAACCGGGGTTCTACACGTATAATACAGTCTTGGCGCGAGATTACTTTTTGCGTTTAGAAAAATTCACCCCCACACCAAAAGTGGAAGGTGACAGATAAGATTAGAAAGGACCTACACCTTGGTGTGGGGGTAAATGGACACAAAAACACTAAAAGCGGAAGATCGAAAAATTGAGGGCAGGAAAGTTAAAGCTCTTCGTAAACAGAATGTCATTCCCGCTAATATTTTTGGCAATAAAATAAAATCCAAATCAATCCAGGTTTCCCTAAAGGACTTTGAGAATCTATATAAAGAAGTGGGGGAGACGAGGGTAATAAACCTTGATTTTGGAAGTGAAAAACGACCTGTTTTAGTGCACGATGTACAACTTAATCCTAAAACAGACGAAGTTCTACATATTGATTTTCATCAAGTTGATCTTAAAGAGAAGATTGAAGCAGAAGTTCCTGTCGAATTGACCGGAGAATCGCCAGCCGAAAAACAGTCTCTTGGAACAGTTGTCCAATATGTTAATGAAATTAAGGTTGAAGCCCTTCCGGGAGACCTTCCCGAGAAGTTTGTTGTTGACGTGTCGGAACTTTCCGAGGTAGACCAGGCAGTTTTTGTAAAAGACCTTAAGATGGATAGAAGCAAAGTAGAAGTTAAGAATGATGCTGAAGAAATTATTGTAAAGGTTGAGCCCCCCCAGAAAGAAGAAGTTGCTGCCGTACCGACACCACTACCAGGCGAGATTCCGGTTGAGGGGGGAACCCCCGCCTCAGAAGGAGAAACTGGCGGGGAAAAACCGACGGGAGAGGCGACACCTTCAGGCAGGGAACCATCCGGACAATCGGTTAAGGAATAAGGTAATTTGGATCGATCTCTTTTATCTTGTCTATTCTACCAATTTCAATCCACCCGGGAATATAGTTGGGATTTTTATCAACGAAATCCTTCCAGAAATTTGTTGGATCTTCACTTTGGATTTGAATACCCAAAACTTTCTTAGGTGTTAAATAATTTTTAATATTGATTGCTGTAAGTAGAAGTAAAAATATAATTCCGGAATAGAGTAGGACAGATCTCATATAGTTGTTGACAGTACTAGAAAGATGCTATATTAAATCATGGATCCAAACAATCCCCAACCACAAGAAGGCAACCCTAATCTGGGCAAATTGGAGGAGGATTTACAGAGATTAACCAAGGAGGCTTCTTTGCAGTCACCTCAGGCTCCCATTCTCCCCCCCGTGCCCACGCTTGTCCCCACACCTATTGTTGCCGAGACATTGCCTACGCAAGAAGCGCCACCGGTCGTAGAACCCGTGATGACTACAGTGAGTTCAACCCCGCCTACAGAAAAGAAAAATTCCCCAGTTGTGGTTGTTGCCCTGGTTCTGATGGTCTTAGCGATTTTAGCTGTTATCGCTTACGTAGTTGGTATGAGGTTTTTTGCGCCCGGGACTACTGCTACGCCAGTTCCAAACCAAAGCCTTGAGGTTATTCCGACTGAAGAACCCGCGGAATTACCAATTGAAACTTCAGTCATAGACGCAACAGTCAGCAGTGAGGAAATTCCGGCTCCGACCGAATCACCGGTTATTGACTAAGCTTCTGGCCATTGGGCCGCAATCAGAAGTTCTTTATGACCAATTTCATGCCAGATTTGTTCCGTGACAAAGGGCATGAATGGGTGAAGAAGTTTCAAAAATGTTTCGAGTCCCCATTTTAAGTCAGTAGAGCCAACCTCACCCGTTTTTGCCTTCTCGATACATTCGTCACAGAACCAGTGCCAAAATTCAGAATAGAGCAACTCGATAGCCAGGTTTAATCGATATTTATTTAAGTGTTTTGTCGCTTCGTTAATAGTATTTTTGATTCTTAATTGAAAATCCTTATTCTTGGGAGCTTCATTGTTAAACTGTAGAACAAAACGAGCAGCATTCCAAATTTTATTGGTAAATTTTCTTTGACCGTTTATATTTTCTTCAGAGAGAGCTGAATCGTTTTCAACAAGCGCTCCCCAGATTGATGCGATTCTCAGCGCGTCTGATCCGTATTTACTAACCATCTCAATGGGGTCGATAACGTTTCCCTTGGACTTGCTGATTTTTATTCCATTTTTGTCTCTTACTAATCCGTGGAGTAGAATATTCTCGAACGGAACTTTTTTGGTTGAATATAAACCCAACATAATCATGCGGATTACCCAGAAGGGAAGAATATCATAAGCTGGATCCATGACGGTGGTAGGATAGAAATGTTCAAAATCTCCACGGTGAGAGCTCGCCCTGAGCGTAGCGAAGGGCCACTGCCCCGAGGAAAACCAAGTATCGAAAGTATCCGGATCCTGTGTTAATTTATTATTTCCACACTTCGGGCACCCAGACGGTTCTGCGCCGTCTGTGATTGTCCACTCCAGACATTTCTCACACCTCCACGCGGGGATTCTTATACCCCAAACTATCTGTCTTGAAATGTTCCAGTCTCTAAGATTTTCTAACCAATATTTTGCAATTTTCTCAAACTTTTTGGCAGCGAACTTCACAGTACCATCTTTAATGGAGTCTAATGCTACTTTTGCGAGCGGCTCGGTTTTTATAAACCACTGCTTTGAGACCATGGGTTCAATAAGTCCATGATCCTTATAACAAGTGCCAACCACATGATGGATTTTTTCGATTTTCTTGATTAATCCTTTTGCCTGTAAATCTTTTACAACTTCTTCCCGTGCCATTTCTGCTTTAATACCGACATACTTTTCAGGAGTACCGGTCATTCTTCCTTTGTCATCAATAACGGAAATGAGTGGAAGTTTATGAACCCGACCTATTTCGAAATCGGTAGGATCGTGAGCAGGGGTAATTTTTAAGGCACCGGTTCCGAAAGTGATATCAACTAAATTATCAGTAATTATCGGAACCTCGCGATTAATAAGCGGTATTTTTGCGGTCTTTCCGGCTAAACTTTTATATTTTAGGTCCTTGGGATTAACCGCTACCGCAACGTCGGCAAAAATAGTTTCCGGCCGGGTGGTGGCAATTGTCACAGTTCCATAATCGAGGTAGTAAAGATTGTCGTCACGTTCTACCGAATCTACTTCGAGTTGAGAATAGGCCGTTCCGCAGCGAGGGCAATAATTTACAATTCTTTCACCCCGGTAGACCAAACCGTCCTCATAGAGATTCTTAAAAGTTTTGTAGACCACTTTTACTATTTCAGGGTCCAGCGTGAACTTGAACCTAGTCCAATCGCAAGACGCACCAAGTTGGCGAAGTTGAGTTTTCACCACTCCCATGTTTCTCTGAACGTAGTCCCAAATCATTTTATAAAGAGTGACACGGTCGAAATCAAACCTGCTTTTACCTTCCAGTTTTAGTTTTTTTTCAAACACAAATTGAGTTTCAATTCCTGCGTGATCGGCAGCCGGCAACCAAAGGGTTGGTTCACCTTTCATTCTGTGATAGCGTACAAGAACATCCTGAGTTGCAACCTCTCTTGCGTGGCCTATATGTAGAGGATCGTTAGCATTAGGAGGGGGCATAATGATTACAAAAGGTTTATTAGTTGATTTGTTAATTGGTTTATTGGACGGAGAAAAAGCACCGGATTCTTCCCACATCTTGTAAATGCTCTCTTCGTATAGTTTGTGGTTATATGTTGTGTCCATAACGTATTTTGTGCTTGTCCCGCACAAACGACTCCACGACGCAAACACGTAGTATTTGGGAGCAGGCAAGTTCTGTGCTGGGGTGATCGTATTGGGGATCCATGCTTGTAGTTTACCATTTCGCCTCGAAATGGCCAAGCTTTGCTTTGGGATACCACTTGATTTTTAAATTCACCCTGTAATGTGATACAATGCAACCGTTCTTTAAAATAGGTCAGCGTACAGACGCAGACCCCTCATCTCACGGGCAGTGAGAAACTTTAGGGCAAAAAGCCCGGAAGGAGCAAAGTGAAATACAGTAGCGTTACGTTAGGGCAGATCGAAGCAGTAATAAACAAACTTGGGGGAGAGGAAGAGTTAGACAATCTACTCGCTGGCAAATTGAGGGTTGTCCGTGTAGACAAGGCTGGTAAGTTGGTTCGGGACGGTAGCCATTCAGCGATGACGCTGAACGAGAAGCATGACCCGAGCTTGTTCTATAGAGACCGTGTCGGCTTATACGTTTCTCTCAATTTTCTTGGGAAAATCGTCAGTGTGGCGGGGTCTACCGAAGCAGGAAAGAAATTCAAGAGAATACCTTGCTTCAAGCTCGCGACTAATGCAACCGGCGAACAACTGAAATCAGAGCGTCCCGATAGCGTTTGGACGGCAACCGATTTTTGCGCATGGTTTGCTTTCAAACTGCAACAACAGCCTAATGGCGAGAGAGGTGAGCTTCTCAATACCGGCAGTGCCAATCTCTTCCTTGTGGAAGGGATAAATGGCGGCGTCTTTGTCGTCTGCGCTGACTGGAATTCCGGCTTTCGGAAGTGGTACGTCTACACTTGGCAGCTGGACGACACATGGTTTGTTGGTTACCGGTTTGCCTCCTGCAACTGACCGATTTTGGTTCCCTGACCCCTTGGTCCTTTGGCACTTAGTGCTACTAGACCAGGGGGTTATTTTTTGTGTTAAAATAATCGAGGAATCTTTGATAATGCGGCGGTCAAGGCTTACGCGTAAAGATTCCAAATTAAAAAATCGGTAGTTGGTATTTGAAACTTGAGGAGAGAGGTATGTCTCCCGAATTCGATTCAATCCTGAGAGTATTCGAAGGATGGTGGTATAGATGGTTTCAGATACATTAGCGGCGTCTTTGTCGTCTACGCTTACTGGAATTCCGGCAATCGGAAGTGGAACGTCAACACTTGGCAGCTGGACAACACATGGAATGTTGGTAACCGGTTTGCCTCCTGAAACTCCCGGATTTCCCCGATATTATATCGGGGTTTTGGTTAGTAGTTGTTTTTTCCATCCCCCGACCATACGTCCGAGCTCCTGGGTTTGCTCCGAAAACAAAATGTATTTTTTGTTGTCCAGGGCTCGTATATCCCAAGCAATCCGTAGGAGGAATTTTAAGATATCCGTTTTCTTGATAGCCGTTTCGATTGTTGGCAGTTTGCTTTCGATATTTTGATAACTTGCTATAAAAAGGAGCTCCAGGATTTCAATAAACAGAGAATCTATTTTGTTCCCCAATGTGTAGTTGAATTTCTTGGGTAGGTGGTCGCGGAGTTGATACCAATCCGTGTATACTTTTGCGAAATGTTCAATGACAGGAAGATACATTTGCTCCACAATTATGAGGATATCATTTCTATTCAAAACCTGCTTGGTGCATGGCGGGAGTTTTTAAAAGGTAAGAGAAGGAAAGATGACGTGCAGGAATTTCAATACAGACTTTTTGACGAGATTATATTTCTCCACTGTCAGTTAGAGGAAAAAATGTACAAACATGGTAGTTACCAAGCGTTTAACATTTCTGACCCCAAACCGCGCAGTATTCATAAGGCAAATGTGCGTGATCGTCTTTTGCATCACGCAGTCTATCGGCAACTATATCCATTTTTTGATCGTACATTTATTGCTGATTCATATTCGTGTCGAGTCGGAAAAGGAACCCATAAAGCGGTCAATCGTTTCCGATCCTTTGGCTATAAAGTAAGCAAAAACAATACCCGTACGGTCTGGGTGCTTAAATGTGACATAAGGAAGTTTTTTGCATCTGTTGACCAGTATATTCTTATGAATATTGTTAGACGGTATATTCCCAACGAGGACATAGTCTGGCTTATTGATAAGATTGTCGGTAGTTTTAACTCTGGAAAGCCGGGTAAAGGATTACCTCTTGGTAACCTTACATCACAACTTTTGGTTAACGTCTATATGAATGAGTTTGATCAATTTGTAAAGCACAGACTCAAAGCGCGATATTACATTCGATATGCCGATGACTTCGTAATTTTAAGTCAGGATAAAAAGTGGCTGGAAACACTTATTCCAAATATTTCGTTATTTTTAAAATCGCGCCTGGATTTAACACTTCATCCGAATAAAGTATTTATTAGAACTCTTTTTTCGGGCGTAGATTTTCTGGGGTGGATCACTTTTGTCAACCATCGTGTGCTTCGGACTGCAACAAAACGCAGGATGTTAAGAAACATAGAACAAAAAAGAGGTGATATGCGAATACTACAATCATATCTTGGGTTATTACAGCACGGAAACACAAATAAACTGAAAAGAAGAATTATTAAGTGCTAAACTCACGCCTTCAGATTTGGGTTGCGATCGATTTTGCTTGGATCGACAAATTCTTTTCTTTGAAATTTGAAGTAAGCAACAACACCTATCATTGCAGCGTTATCTCCGGTCAATTTATTAGAGTATGGGAAACACACAGAAATTCCAAATTCCTTTCCGAGTTTTCGTAAGCGCTTGCGAAGTTCGACGTTTGCCACAACGCCGCCTCCAACAAGCAAGTGATTAGTGATTGGTAATTGGTGATTGGTGACAACAAAACGCAAAACGCGAATGATATGTGCAAAAGCTACATCTTGGAACGAGGCCGCGAGGTTTTGGATTTTCTCTTTAGTTAAAGGTTTTTCGGATTCAACAAGCCGACTCATTGCCGTCTTAAGTCCGGAGTATGTAAATATTCTTCTACTTTCTTGCCCGAGAATCGGAATAGGGAGTTTATATTTTTTAACATCTCCTAACCTAGACATTTTTTCCAGAACCGCGCCGCCCGGATATCCTAGCCCCAACATCCTTGCTGCTTTATCCAGCGCTTCGCCAAGTGCGTCATCGGTGGTTTGAGCTAGGGTTTCATAGGAGCCGATTTTATTTATTTTGACCAGTATTGTATTTCCGCCAGAAACGACAAGACCTAGGGATGGATACTTGATACTGGATACTGGATATTCGTTGTTTGCGAGTGGGGAGAGAATATGACCTTCTAAATGGTTAACAGCTATTAGTTTCTTTTTATATTTAATGGCCAATTCTTTTGCCTTGCTCACTCCAACACCCAATGCAATTGAAAGACCGGGGCCAACAGTTACCGCAATAGCATCAATATTTGTGACTAGTGATTGGTGGCTGGTGGATAGAGCTTTCTCAACTACGAAGTCAATGCGCTCCTCATGCATTCGTCGAGCGAGACTTGGCATAACACCCCCAAATTTTGCATGGGCAGATGCCTGTGACCAAATAGTGTTGGATAGGATTTTGGTTCCCTCCGTTACCGCCGCCGCCGTTTCGTCGCAAGATGTATCGATCGATAGTATTTTCATTTTTCGATTCCCCAAGAAATTAATCTTTCGTTCGCATTGCGCCCTGAGCTTGTCGAAGGGTTCTTTATTTTCACCCAAATAATGATCGCTTCGTCGT
>CAZCNT010000003.1:40663-44703 GCA_964500695.1 uncultured Gammaproteobacteria bacterium
CCTGAGCTTGTCGAAGGGTTCTTTATTTTCACCCAAATAATGATCGCTTCGTCGTCGAATTTACGAATTTCATCAGCAACTCTTTCAGCCCACTCGATTGCCACAACAGACCTGTTTTTAATAAGACTAGAAAATCCCAGCGCATTTAACTCATCGGATTTTTCCATTCTCCATGCATCAATGTGTGCGAGTGAATGTCCAGTATCTAGTATCGAGTATCTGTTCTCAAGCGAATAAGTGGGGGAGGTAACTAGTTCAGTTATTCCCATTGTCTTAGCCAACCCTTTTGTAAAAATGGTCTTGCCGGCACCCATTTCTCCTTCAAGGGCAAAAATAATGGCTCGTTTACCTTTGTAGCTATCGTATTTTTGCCAAAGTTCTTTGGCAACATTCTGCGTGTTTTCCTCACTTCTACTTAGAACCTCGTTTTTATCTTTAAGTTTTATTTCCCCCTGTCTCAAAATAGCCAGATCGTCAAGTGTTGTATCAATTACTGTTGACGGCTCGTTTTTTGGAAGTTTGCCCGCGTCGATTACCAAATCAATCAACTCTTTTTGTTTATTGGAGATATTGTCAAAGATGTCCGATATCTTATACGGTCGTTTCCGATAAGAGGCATTTGCAGAGGTGGCGACAATTGGGCGACCAAATTTTTTAAGTAAATTTAGCATTAATTTATAATCGGGGATTCTGATTCCCAAAGTTCCGGTTTCCGATTCGATTCCGGGAGCCACCTTGTGTAATCCGACCGAGACAACGGTAACAGGGCCTGGAAGGAAAGTTTTGTATATGTTTTTGGCCGTTTCGTTTAACCTAACGTATTTCTCCGCCATTTTTTGACTCGAACACATAATTGCATAAGGTTTGCCGAAAGGTCTTTCTTTGTATCGATTTAATTTTTTAACAGCAACCTCATTCGATGAATCGACGGCCGCGCCGTAAACAGTTTCGCAGGGAAATATTACAAGACCGCCTTTTTGGAGCGTATCAATAATTTGTTTAATATTTTTAAAACTATTTAATAAGATCATTTTCTTTGTCGGGAAGGTCTCTTTTGAAGTGCTTATACTCATGCTTAATTGATTTAAAAAGGACAGCAAAAGCCATAAGAAGCAAAATCCAAGCCGCAGAACCAATGTTTTTTAGCAGACCTTCAATATTTCCGCGCTCAAACCCTGCAACATAGCCAATAATGGTCATTATTGAAGACCAGCCAAGAGACGCAACAAACGAAAATTTTATAAAACCCCAGAAATTATATTTATCTACTCCTGCTACATAGGCAACCCAAAAACGGGTTAGGTTTGCCATCATTGATGTAGTTAGAATTATGCCACCATGTTTCTGTAAAAGGTTTTTTGCAAAAGCAGCTGTTCTCTCCTGGTGCAGTTTAACAACCAGCCACATCTGAGTTTTTTTACCCAGATAATAAGCAAGCAATAATGTAAGCCACCCTCCAAATGCACCTGAAAGAATAATTGAGATTAGATTTAGTTGCTTATCTGTATTGGCAAAAAAGCCGGCAAGAGCCAAAATGACCCCGCCTGGAACCGCCCAGCCAAAAGGGGTGATTTCTACGAAACTCGCCAAAAAGATGGTAATATAGCCGTAATTCTCAAAAAACCATTGTGTTTTATCAATCAAGCTCAAAAAATCCATACAGCAATTATACCTTGTTGTTGTGTTTGTTGTGAAAGTGGAGTCTAATTAAACAACAATGGGTTGGTTAGGGGAAAGGCTTGCTACGATTATCAACTTTCGACTTATCGAACCGGATTTTGATGGCGACAGTGAGCTACGAAAATTTTTAGGCCTAAAAGGATTTAGGCGAAGAGCTCCAGCCGACACTACTGAGAATATAGAAACTCCGGAAATTGATGAAGCGTCCAAAAATGCAGTTAAGTATTTAAAAGGAGAGATAGATGAGCTACCCTAGTTGATTGGCCCGGTTCCTTTTAGGTAAACCGCAGCCCAGGGGCGATAGTTGCTGACAAAGGTTTTTTGGAAAATAGTTTCACCGTTTCGGGCAACCAAGTAATTAAATGAGGTTCTGGCACCGGCTGCGCTGTAATCGGTCTGTTTAAGAGTTCCGGTTGGAAGGGTTGGGTCATCCTGATAGATTGTGGGAAGAGCAGGGGAGATGTTTGAAACAATTGGTTTAGAAATTGTGGCGACTCTTCCGTCACCGGTTCCGTATAACTCAAAAACTAGTGAGTAATTCTTTGGATCAACAGTTGATTGAATCAAAACATGTTCCGTCGTGTCATTAGTAAACTTCAAGTCCGGGGAAGGGCCGTACACTGTTGCATCTAACCCTGGTGGGGAGCCTTGCTCGTAATAGGCTACACGATAGGCGTGAGCCGCCCGTTCGGTAATGGGCAAACCGGCGTTTAGCACGGCCCGGAAAAGAGTTGTGGAAACTTGGCAAACGCCCCCTCCGTCACCCAAAATAGTTTTTCCCCCGGAAATTATATAAGCCTGTCGATATCCCGTAAAAGACGAGACGTCGCCTAAAGTATTATTAAAGGAAAAAGTTTCCCCAGGTTTGATCAATGTTCCGTTGATCCTGCTGGCGGCAAGAACGACATTATAAACTCGTCCCGGAATGGAATGAAAAAAGGTAGAAGTTCCACGTCCTATCAACTCTTTGATTCCCAGGTTATTTACCTTGTCCGTAGTTATCTCCGGAGGTGTTCGGGTTACCGGTATGTCGAAAGATTCGCTTTTCATGTCGCCATTTTCCAGCGTATTCATTGCTTCAATCAGTTTTGTTTTAAATTCTTCTCGGTCCGTACTGATTCCTTCCAATGCCTGTTCAAATTCTGTAACCTTTCCTCCATCAAAAATAAATTTGGGGTTTCGTGGGTCACGATCCACTTTTTTAGCAATTTTTTCTAGGTAGGTATTTATTTTTTCATCATCAAATCCGCCTCTAGAATCAAGAAAATTTAAAATATCTTTGTCGGAAATTGTATAATTCCCATATTCAAAATTGGCAATCAGTTTTTTTCCTAGAAATTTTTCTGCACGGGTTTTAATTGAGCTTGCTTCTATATCGTTCAAGGTGTTATCGATTGTTTTTACAGGAATAGAGATATCCGCACTTGAAACGTAAGAAAGATGTTCTAAAATTTTTCTTCCAAGAATGTCCTGATCGACCTCCGACCCTGCGATTCCTTTATCAACGACAACATCTCCCTTAACAACCTTTATAGAAAAATTTATCGGTTCCTGCGAAATCTGGCCGGAAACAATTGAAATAAACTTTTCAAGTTTTGTTTTGTCATACCCCACCTCGAGTGGTAAATTAATCGGATAAAATATGAGTTTGGCTCTACTGATCAGATCATAGATAAGGTTTTCAGTTCTGACCAAATTGAAAGCGTTGTTGACGGTAGTAGTAAAATCATAAAAGAGATCAATGTCTTTTGTTGTCAATATAAAACGTTCGTTCTGATAAACCAGTGTTATTTTTTCCGGAACAGGAAGACCCCTAGACAATAATTGCAAAGCATTCGTTGTATCCAATCCGGAAACAGGCAATCCCGCAATGCTTATGTTGAAAAAAATTTTCTGCAAAAAAGCCAGGTTGTAGATAGAAAAAAACAAAACAGTGAGTGAAAAAATAAACAGGATTACGTTAAAAATTAACTTCAGGCGAACTTTTTTGAACAGGCGTCTTAAACTTCTCATGACGATATGATACCATTTAGTCATGGATCAAGACCATGCCCCCCTGGGCCAGAGGCCCCCCGGGGCAGCGGCACCCAAAGATATTTTTGTCAATACAAATCAGGTTCGATCGCAACCACAACCCCTGGTTGTTCCTGTAATTCCCCCGCCAGCTAAAAAAGGGATTCCAAAGTTCTTAATTTTTGGCGGGGTGGGTGTCGTTGTTTTATTGGTTGTCTTTCTAATAACTAAGTTACTAATCACCAAGAAGCCGGCTTCCGGCGAACTAATATGGTGGGGGCTTTGGGAAGATGAATCAACCGTAGCGCCCCTCATAAGTGCTTATCAAGAGTCTCACTCAAATGTAA
>CAZCNT010000003.1:44803-50248 GCA_964500695.1 uncultured Gammaproteobacteria bacterium
GAATCAACCGTAGCGCCCCTCATAAGTGCTTATCAAGAGTCTCACTCAAATGTAAAAATTACTTATAAAAGACAATCTCAACAGGATTACAGAGAACGTCTAACAAGTGCCTTAGCCAAAAAAACCGGCCCGGATATTTTTACATTCCATAACACTTGGGTTCCTATGTTCAGGAATGAGTTAGACAGCCTTCCGGCCTCTATTATGAGCCCGTCAGACTTTGCGAAATTTTTTTATCCGATTATTTCTTCTGATCTAATCTCCGGAAGTAGCATTGTAGGAATACCGCTGGGGTATGATGCGCTTACACTCTATGTAAACGAAGACATTTTTAATAAGGCCGGAGCCACATTTCCTGTTACATGGGACGATCTAAGAAAAACAGCCATTAGCTTGACAATTAAAGATGATCAGGGTGTTATTACTCAGGCGGGTGTTTCTTTGGGAAGAACAGAAAACATAGATCATTGGCCCGAAATTTTGGCGCTATTGATGCTTCAAAATGGAGCAGATCTTGGCCGTCCCACTGGGCGTTTGGCTGAAGATGCATTGAATTTTTTTGTTCAGTTCACAACGGTTGATGGTGTTTGGGACGCAACACTTCCAAGCTCGACCCAGGCTTTTGCCGCCGGGAAACTGGCTATGTACATCGGCCCCAGTTGGCGCAGCTTTGAAATTGAACAGCAGAATTCTAATCTGAAATTTAAAACAGTTCCTGTACCGCAATTACCTAAAGATAATCCGAAGCAACCGGATATAACCTACGCAACCTATTGGGCACAAGGAGTTTGGTCCGGGAGTTCTAAGAAGGCTGTCGTTTGGGACTTTTTGAAATTTTTAAGTACGCAGGACAGTTTACAAAAACTTTACGCCAACGAAGCACAAGTGAGAAGCTTTGGTGAACCGTACCCAAGGCCTGACATGGCAAATCTTTTGACTAATCATCCGTTGGTCGGATCAATAGTCAGTCAGGCCCCGGGAGCCGTGACATGGTACTTGGCTTCGCGCACCTTTGATGGTCCGACCGGTATCAACACACTTCTTGTGAACTACTTTGCCGACGCGGTCAACTCCGTTGCCGACGGAAAATTAACGGCAAATAAGGCGTTAACAACGGCGGCAGATGGGGTGGCCCAGGTACTTAAACAATATGGGCTGGTTGCCAAGTGATGCAAAATCTATACACAACATCCACAGGAAACATGGCTAACCAAGCGAGGCTGGCTGCCGGAGAAAAGTTTTCCATAATCTACCACAATCTTTTTGACTTCCCATTAAATTTTTCGGAAATCATCAAATGGTCATCGCACAGATCATTTTGCGACTACGGGGGAAAGGTGGTTAAAGTTGCGCATAAAAATGGTTTTTATTATTTGGAAGGACGTGAGGGCCTTATCTATAAACGAACTCTCAGGAAAAGAATTTCGGTAAAGAAATTGGAAATTGCCAAAAAGGCCTCTAGATTATTATCTTTTCTCCCGGGTATAAAAATGGTTGCAGTGACAGGGTCACTTGCAATGCAAAACTCGACTGACGAAAGCGATATTGATTTAATGATTATTACCAAGAAAGGTGTGCTGTGGACGACTAGGTTATTTGCTTACGTGGTTATCCACGCATTTGGTTTTAGTGCCCGAAAACCAAATGATTTGCACCAAAGGGACAAGCTTTGCCTGAATATGTGGCTTGACGAGAGTGATTTAGTATGGCAAAAAAAAGATCGGAATATTTATACGGCCCATGAAATCGGCCAAATCCTGCCATTAGTAAATAAAAACAAGACTTTTGAAAAGTTTTTATTTGAAAACAAATGGATTTTGGACTTTTGGCCTAATTCTGTTAGAATTTCGAATTTTGAATCTGGAATCTGGAGTGAAAAAACTAAATTCAATATTCTAGATTCTATATTCTTGGTAATTGAAAAAATCTGTTATTGGGTTCAGATCCAGTATATGAGACCAAAGATGACCAGAGAGGTTGCTACCGCAACCCGCGCTCTTTTTCACCCTCAGGATTGGGGAAAAGTTGTCTTGAGAAGACTTTCCTCTTGACACCATAAAAATTAGCCTCTAGAATAGCACTCAGTATTGAAGAATGCTAACCTTTCGACTCTGCTTAGGGTTATAATCTATTCGACTACGCCCAGTATTGTAAAATGGCAAAGCTAAACTTAAAACCAACTGCAGGATATCTTCTAATTGAGCCTCTGGAAAAAGAGGGGAAAACTGCTTCTGGAATTTATTTACCCGATAGTGTCGGTGAAAAACCCCAAAAAGGAAAAATAGTGGCAGTAGGTCCGGCCGAAATTACAGAGAAGGGGATAAAAAGAACATCTCCCGTAAAAACTGGAGACATTGTTGTTTATAAAAAATGGGGTGGGAGTGAAGTCAAGATAGAAGGAAAAGAGTATTTATTTGTGAAGTTTGAGGATGTACTCGCCGTTGAAACGGCGTAAATTCTAAAATCTAAACCCTAAACTCTAAAAATTAGGATTTAGAAATTAGAGTTTTGAGTTTGAAGCGAAGCGATTTATATGTCTAAACAACTTAAATTTGGAGAAGAAGCCAGAGCATCCTTGCTCAAGGGGATTGATATTGTTGCCAAAGCTGTTGTAACCACACTTGGTCCAAAAGGCAGAAACATTGCTCTCGACAAAAAATGGGGAGCTCCAAACATTGTTCATGACGGAGTCTCAGTTGCCAAAGAAATTGATCTTCCGGATCCATTTGAAAATATGGGTGCCCAACTCGTTAAAGAGGCTGCAAGTAAAACAAATGATAATGCAGGAGATGGAACAACAACTTCAACACTTTTAGCTCAAGTAATGACCGCAAACGGGATGAAGAAAATAAACGGGGGTGCAAATCCAATGATCGTTAAGCGGGGAATGGAAAAGGCGGTTGAAGCGGTAACAGCCGAGCTTAAAAAAATGGCCAAGCCAATTAAAGGCAAGGAAGAGATTACGCAGGTTGCTAGCATTTCCGCCGGGGACGATGAAATCGGGGAAAGAATCGCCGAGGCCTTGGACAAAGTTGGCCGAGACGGAGTTGTAACGGTCGAAGAGGGTAAGGGATTGACAATTGATATTGAATACAAAGAAGGAATGGAATTTGATCGCGGCTATGCTTCCGCATATATGGTTACAAATGCTGAAAAAATGGAAGCTGAAATCGAGGGGGCATACATACTTCTAACCGACAAGAAAATTTCTTCGATTGCCGACCTTCTTCCATTTTTGGAGAAATTTGTAAAAGTAAGTAAAAACTTGGTAATTATTGCTGATGATATTGATGGAGAAGCGTTGGCCACTTTGGTTGTAAATAAACTTAGGGGCACCTTTAACGTTTTAGCAATCAAAGCTCCGGGATTTGGAGATAGAAGGAAGGAACTTCTGGAAGATATTTCGATTTTAACCGGAGGAACTGTAATTAGCGAAGATACGGGCAGGACCTTTGAATCTATTGAAGTAACTGACTTAGGTACTGCCGACAAAGTTTGGGCTGATAAAGATAACGCCAGGATTATTGGCGGAAAAGGTAATAAAAAAATAATTGAAGGTAGAATTACATCAATTAGGAAACAAATCGATGTATCAGATAGCGATTTTGATAAGGAAAAATTTGAAGAGCGGCTTGCCAAGCTTTCCGGCGGCGTTGCGGTAATCAATGTTGGTGCGGCTACAGAAATTGAGCTAAATGACAAAAAAGAAAGAGTAAAAGACGCAGTAGGCGCAACCAAAGCAGCAATTGAAGAAGGAATCGTTCCCGGAGGGGAAACTGCACTTCTAAGAGCAAGAGAGGTTCTAAAAACATTGAAAATCCAAGGGATGGACGATAAACGAAATAAAGATCTACAGTCAGGAAAGGATATTGTTTATTCGGCTTTGGAGCAACCGCTCAGATGGTTGGTGAAGAATGCGGGAGATGACGATGAGTTGGCAGTACAAAAAATTGAATCCTCAAAAGATAAAGACTATGGTTATAATGCCCTAACCGGAGAATTTGGTTCAATGACGAAGATGGGAATCATTGATCCTGTAAAAGTAACCAGAAGCGCACTTCAGAATGCAGCCAGTGTGGCCATGATGGTCCTCACGACAGAAGGTCTAGTAACCGATTTGCCAACGAAAGAAAAGGATACTCCATCTATGCCGCAAGGTGGAATGGGGATGGATTATTGATATTCACACCTCTAAATTCTAAATTGTCTCTTACTCTTCGAATATCTTTGATTTTATTATGATGCTTGATATAAATACTTAAGCTGTTTATTAATTTCCAGAGTGAATACTTTCTTGCGACAGTTATTTTCCAGATATCTTTATTGTTTTTACTACCACTAGGTGCAATATATCCAACGTTTTTCGATATTGATGGTAATGGTGATTCAACTTCATATTTTTGTAGATTTTTCCAAATTTGATTAATAATATTTTTTTGTTGAGTTTGAATTTCCCATACTCCAAAAGATACTTTATTTTTTCTTTTATGAATGTAAAAACTTCCCTCCGCATCGGAATATCCAGCCAAAAATGAGAAGAAATGCTTTTTGTTTCGTGTAATCCATAACGGAATTTTATCTTCTTTTGATAATAAAAAATCAAAACTTCTATTTACTAGACAAACAATTTCGTAAGTTCCTCTTTTAGCCTTTGTAATATACGGGGTTGTGTATGGAGTAAACAATCTTTTTATAAGTTTAGTTTGTGCTGGAATAGTTATTGAACATCTTATTTGCAATACGCTAACACCTTCCATTACATTTAGGTCGCCTAACCTGAATCCAATTAAATAGGCTTTCTCTATTGGGTCACCGGAAAAGTCTTTCTTTTTGTATTTACAAGCCCGGTTTTTATTACCTCTAGACACTAAATTGTAGTTTTTAAATCTTCTTTCGAGCCCACTTTCACTACGATGAACAATATTTGAGATCTTTTTAAGGGAAAGCCGTCTTTCACAATAAAGATGTTCAAAGCCCTTCTTGGTTAATTTGATTGGTTTGGTCAGTCCGATATGGCCTCTGGATTTGATATCAAACTTTTTGAATTTATAAACAATCGCTGAATGCGTGCAACCGAGTTTGTTTGCAATTTGAAATATTGAAAGTCTATCTTTAAAGTAAAGTTTTTTAAGCTCTTTTTTGGAGATGGGGAACAACTCGTAGGCAGGCATAATTAATTATCATCCGAATAAAATACGAAGTCAATACAAACACTAAAGAAATCCGCTAAAATATAAGTATGGCACCCAAGCTTAAAATTGGAACTAATAAGGATTTCGATAAGACGATTTGCCTCAAATTTATAAGCAGGAAAAAGGCTGAGATTGATTTTGGAGCTGGGATAGTAAAAGTACATCCAGAGTTGGAAGATGTTGGTGAAAGAAGTCTGGATGATCAAAAAAGTTTGATAAGTGGATATTTTGATAAGTTTTATGAAAAACATGC
>CAZCNT010000004.1:0-45587 GCA_964500695.1 uncultured Gammaproteobacteria bacterium
TAACTCGAGATCAGCGCAACAACAGAAAGTAACAGAAACAACCTTGTGTAGACAGGGGTTAATGAAGTAAAATAGGGAGGTGTTATTGATAAGCGGCAGCGAAAGATTTAATGCCAATATGTTCTTTAAGAAGACTAAGCTGGAGTTCCAAACTAGGCTCGACAAGAGGTCTTAGGTTCGAGCAAAGTACGGTCACCAGCTCCAAATGTGACAGAAATAAACAGAAATGTGCAGAAAATTACATTAAGTAGTACAATCTGCATCAATCAAGAATAAATATGGCTTTTGAAGCATTAAAGGCAAGATTATTAGGGGCGTTAACTACAGCCGAACAGCATATTCGACTGAGTAACATTAATGATGTTGAATCTAGTTCGGATCCAATCGCTACAAGACGTTATGAAGATGAACATAGAAAGGCGGCCATGGGAACAATTGATATGTTGTTGGAATCAGCTACAATAACACCAGAAGAAGCAGAGCGAAGAAAAGCGAGATGGGATGTGCTGCATGGATATTAATATTATTTAACATGTTTGTACCATTTTTCGTAATTCTTGAAGCTTGGAATATCCATTCTGATTTTTAACAAATTAAGTTTTAAAATAAGATCAGGAGTTATTAGACGGAATAAGTTTTCGAACAACCACAATGGAAAGAGGTTCGAGCTGAGTACCGTCCCCAGCTCTGGTTTGACAGGTTCACAACGTGGTAGTGGGATGAGAAGTTTACCCTGAGCGAAGTCGAAGGGATTCCCCCTACACGCTCTCGTCTTTCGCTAAAGCTATAATTGGATAGGAAATAGGTGCTCCGAAGTTTTAACGTAGGACACCCCCTACCCCCTCTCGAAGCTAATTCTACTACTGGTAAGTAAACTCCATTCGTAAATAAGTCCGACCAAAACCCCGACGATTGTCGATACAGCCTGCATCATTAATTCGATTTTACACCTCTTTTACAGAAAAATCTAAGAAAACTACACTTCAGCTCACAGTTTAACTATGCTTAATGAAAAGGGTATAATCTAACTATGAGGAAATTTAATGGAAGCAGATTGTATAAGTTAGTAAAGATTTTAGTCAATGTTGTAACAGTAATTTCCTTAGTTCTGGCTTTGATAATGTCAGGGAATAGTGAAAAATATATTTCTGGTCTTTCAAATGATTACGCAACTTGTCGGGATAGATGGGGGCCGCTTCTTGGACCCGATTTACCCGCTTGTGACGTACTCTTGAATGATATAGCTGAATACAGGGCTCGGGAAAGTTTCATGTGGAATTTAGGTATCTTTCTACCAATCGTTTTTTATGGAGGGACTTTCCTGTATAGATATTTGTTTCCAGTCAAGGATATGGTGAAAGCAAAAAACTAAAAAAGGAATAGAAACAAATTCAAAAAGGTTTATGGTAATTGCGGTTAAGTGATGTTCAATTTGTGACTTTAGGCAACTTCAGCACCTCGCTTTTGTACAACACTGGAGTGATAACTATGAAGTTTAAACAACAGTTTTTCCATCTATTTCTGATATTTTAATTTTTGTCCCTTTTATGATAAACACATCTTCTTTATTAGATATTGCCAAATCAAGATCTTGCGATTCTGTTGTTACATTATCAAATTCCTGAGTATGTCCATCTTTGAATTGAATTATTAATTTAGCCATTTTTAAAGTTAGATAATCAAATATTAATTACAAAAATATTTTATTGAAGTAAACCTTCCCGATATATTCCGTCTATTAACGATGCCGAGGTCAACAACTTTTTGCCAATCCTCCTTTTTTGGGGAGAAAACAGTTATATTTGCACTTCCCGGAACTTGAAAAGCCGAAAGATCCGAGCGGGATCCAAAATTATCCAACATAACAAAATATTCATTATCTTTTAGGTTCATTTCGCCCTCTGGCCATGTACTTGAAAAGGAAATAAGGCCCCCCCAATTAATATGTGAATCATTTAGAATGTTTCCGTTTATCTTAATTTCCCCAGACTTAATCGAAACCGATTCATTTGGTAAACCGACAATTCTTCCGTAAAACTCAGAACTAGAATCGGATTGATTGGAATATAAGATTACGTCACCTCTTTGTGGTGAATGGAAATAATAACTGACTTTTTCAGTCCAAACACAATCGTTTTTACTGAAAGCGGGACCCATCAAATTATCGACAAGTTTTTGCGGACGTGCGACTAAAAGGTGAAAGAAAAAAAAAGTGCTAAAAGAAGGATTCCTATTAATATAACCCTTCTGCCTGCTTTACTTTTAAAAGCCCACACAAGAAGAGATATTCCCCCAATGGGAATCGACAGCAACAAAGGTATATTAAAACTTCCAAAAACGCCAATAAAAGACAAAATAAATACCGAAATTGATATCAACCAAATCCACATCCATAATTTTCCTTTCGAAGTTTTCTTTTCTTTCGTCTCAGTTTCAGTTTTACTCTCCGTTTGTTCCATTACTTATTCGAGTATATGACGTACATTTTGCCTAGTCAAATAGTAGGCTGTACAAAGAGTTTGTAATCTTTATATTCAGTTTTCCTTCCAAATTAAATCTGGTCTTATTACTTCAACAAAATTTGGAAGGTAAATAACATCCAGACTAGTCTTTTCAATCGCGATATCAAAATTTTGTTGTTCTGTATCTATCAGGTAGATGCAATCTAAGAATCGATGGTTTCCGTCTCCCAATATTATAAAAGTGCCATCGTTGTTTGCAAAAATACAAAAATTTGGTTCTTGTAAACTATTTTTACGATAATACTTAATCTTTCCATTTTCTGTTTCTTCTTTAGCTATTTGCCGGTAATCTGAATTTTTGGTCTTCTTTAATTGGTTAAAAGTTTGGGGAGTTTTAAACCAGGGAGGAATGCTTTTAAAAATTGTTTTCCAGGCCTGATTTCCTGAAAGGAATTCTACCTTGGAATTTAATGGAATTAAATTCCAGCCAACGTGGATACCCACAGCAGGCCTACCCAAATGGTTAATAGATAAACGCCATTTTGAAATAAATTCTTCTGCTATCATTTTACTTGCTATTTATGTCGATCCTACTCCAAAATCCCTAAAGGTCAAATATTTTGCTTTTGTACAAGGCCACAAGTTTCTCTGAAAAAGTAGTAAAATAATTCTGTAGATATGAATAATAATTTTTTATTTATAGATGAATCAGGTGATCACAGTTTGAATAATATAAATGCTGATTTTCCAATCTTTGCACTTCTTGGATTGGTTATTAATAGCACTGAATATGACAAGCTTTCAGAAGAAATTAATTCGTTTAAAATCAAATATTTTAAGACAACTGATGTAATTCTTCATAGCCGTGATATTAGGAAATGTGAAGGTGCATTCTCAATTTTGTTTAATTTAAAGATAAAAGAATCGTTTTATGCCGATCTGAACCAGATATTATCTAAGTCTAATTTTTTACTTGTTGCATCAACAATACTAAAAAAGAAGCATATAGAACAATACGGAAAATTAGCTGACGATCCATATGAAATAGCTTTGACATTCGTATTGGAAAGAGTTTTGTTTGAGTTTGATAAGAAAAATAATAATTCAAAATTGGATGTAATTATCGAAAGCCGTGGTAAAAAAGAGGATCTAACACTTTCAAAAAGATATGCTGAACTCTTAAGCAAAGGAAGCGGGCAAATATTGTCGAATCGGTTTATAACCAAATATTCTGATCAAATTAATTTTAAGAGAAAAAGAGAAAATGATATTGGATTACAAATCGCCGATCTGTGTGCATATCCAGTTGCAAGGCATGTACTTTATCCAAATGAGCCATATCCGCCATTTGATATAATTTTGCCAAAAATAAGAAAAGGACCAAGAGGAATTGAAGGTTTTGGACTCAAAATATTCGCTTAAAAAACAAAAAGCCTTCTTGCGAAGACCTTTTGCCGATCGGGGACACCCCGGTCCGTTCGTATTATATACCATACTTGTCAAGTATGCCAAAAGAGAGGTCGGTAAAAATATAGCAAAAAATTTTTGCGTTTTCGAATTTGAACACAAAGGGAATGTTCGAGCCGATGTTTGCGGAGGCTTCGGCCGAAGGCCGAGCCGGAGCGAGGACGTCAGATTTCGCAGAAACGAGTTCTAACTTTTCAAATACCCGCTCAGTACAAGATTATCCTTTTGGTTATCATCACACAGACAATTGATCTCCCTTATCTCTACTGGACTCATAAATGACAATATGGTCAAGAATATGATCGTTTCGCTTTGGATGAATTCTTCTGGCTATGGCCAAATGAGGACGCTCCTCGTCTATCATTACCCTACTCTTAAGCACCTCTTTCTCTGTTGCCATTTCCCTACGCTCAGAGCCATGGGAAACCGTTTCTACTTCTGTATTATAAATATAGATTTCTCCAACGGTATCTACCCATGTCCTATTGGGACACTGCGCTGTTCGCAACTCCACACGCCCCGGTTTACCCGTTAGCGATATATTACATCGCACTCCTTGAGGAATTACTCTTATGGTTGGGTTTCCAAACAGGCGTGCTGTTGTTAAAGATTCGACAGTGAGATCAGGAATTTGTACGGGTACGGTAAAACTCAAGAGATATATGGACATAGACCGTGTAGTATAAGACTGCAGCTGCGGGAAATCAAAAAAAATTACTTCGCCTTGGAGCTTCCGATAATCACAATCACTTCATCTTTTGAAGTATCTGGGAGGGTTTGCGCCTTGCCCACACTATAGATGCCGGAAAGTGCCGTTGTAAGTTTTGAAACAAATTCTGCACTCACACTCGCAGTTGTTTTGATGATTGTGTCGGTATAGTCGTAATTATCTGCGTTTCCGGTTTTACTTACCTCAAAGCCCGCTTTAGTTAAGAGGTCCTTGGCACTCCCCGCAGTTCCGGCAACTCCGGATCCATTTTGAACATTTATCGGGAATTTAGTTAAGTCGAGCTTTGCAGAAGGAGAAGCTGTGGGGGCCAGTGTGGGTTCAATGCTGGCTTCAGGCGTCGGGGATGCTTGCAACTCAAGGTTGACACCTCTCTGATAAAAATACACCCCTCCAAGGAGAGCGCCAAGAAGTAAAACTCCCGGAATAAGTATAAAAAGAGGATTTGGGCCGGAGTTGGGCTTTACCGGTACAAATTCAGTTGTTGGTTTATCAACCGACGGTTCAAATTTTTCAGCTGCTTTTATGATTTCTTCCTGGATCTCTTCGGATTTTTCCACAGACTCCCCTATCTCTTCGGTAACACCATGAAGCTCTTCGACCTTTTCTTTGATTTCTTCAACGGGTTTTGTATCGGATACAACAGGCTCCTTAACAGGTTCTGCATTAACTTCTTCCACAACCATCCTCTTTCTTGATTTAGATTCGTCTTTGGGCATTTATTTAGTATATCAGTAAATGCAATAAGTACACAAATTACAAATGTCTTTGAGAAAAAGACAAATCAACTTGTTTTCTTTATATACTTTATTTAGAATAAACTTATGCCGATAATTTCAGACTACCCTCTTATATATAAGGCCTCATACTTCATGATGGCAGTTCCCACTCTTCTGGTCATCATAATCTCAATTCTTTCTTCTAAAGAGATGGGGGGAACTCTTGGAAGCGGGTTGAAAAAAGTCGCTTTGGGAACCATTATCGATTCCATTCAGATTATCGCTTATATTTTTTCAGAGAAAGGAATTCAGTGGATTGTTGATGGAAGAATTAGGAATTTCTTTTTCTTGGGTTCCGCAGTTATAGCCTCAGTCTTTTTGTTTACCGGTTTTTACCAAATTTACAAAATCACCAAAAAGTTGAAACTCTCCAGCCCTTAAAAAGTATCCCTTATCCCGTTGGTGATGTGCCGGGCTACTAATAAGTGATGAAATTGCATTTTAGGTAAAATGGTCTATAATATCGATTATGAATTTTAGACCAAAACGAATATTTCTGGCGGAAGATGACGAGAAAGAGAGGGAGAAGTTTAAAAAAGCCCTCCAGGAAGCAGGTCACACTGTCGTGATAGAAGCTGAGTCTCGTGAAAAAGCCCTATCCCTGATGGATGAAGCACTTGCCAAAGAGGTGGAAGTTGCCGTTCTAGATGGTTACATGCCGGATAAAGGAGATGGCCAAAAGGTAGCAGCGGAATTAAACAAAATACTCCCAAATTTGATCGTAGTTTCAGTATCCTCGATGTTCCTTGGTGTCTGGAAGGACCCTAATTTTGACGAAACTAAACCCTACCATCCCGATTTAAAAAACTACGACACTAACGGAAGGCATGAGTTTAGAGGGCCTGACTTCACTGCAGATCAAGTTGATTGGGATTTAGAGAAACTTGCCCAATGGATAGGAGAAACTGAATTTTCCTTACCAATCGAAAGTGAACTTAAAAAATTACCGACTTTTTTGGAATTTATTCAAGGGAGCCAAAGAGAGAGAAAATAAGTTCAGGTAAGGGAATAGAAATTTGGTTAATCTGGGTTATTCTTATGAAGATCGGGTGCGCATTCCGAAACAGCTAGTTTCATTTGTTCAGGAAATAAAGTTATTCTCTCGCTTTCTAGCCCCCAAATTTTATCGATGTGTAGCCTGATATGTTATTATTTAAGAGGACAGATGAATTATTACACGCTAAAAATAGATAAAATTACAAGGCAGTTGCCTATCATTTCAATCGGTGCAAATTTAAAAGTAGCCTCAGTAAATTTGTTGGGAGATACGGAGCTTGTAGAATTAGTTGCTAAAAAGCTATTAATTAAACTTAAGAACCTAAAATTCGATTATTTTGTTGGCCCCGAAGTAAAAGTGGTTCCCTTGCTTCATACACTCTCAAGACTCTCTAAAAGTAATAGATATGTTGTTTGTAGAAAAAATATTTATGGATATATGGTTTCACCTGTTAAAACGAACTTAAAAAATCATTTTGTCATCAATGGACCGGATGTTAATCTCCTGAAAGGAAAAAGGGTTGTAATAGTGGACGATGTGGTAACTACAGGATCAACTTTTTATGCAATAGAGAAGCTCATGGAACAAATAGGGGCCAAGGTTGTTGCAAAAGTCGCAGTTTTTAAACAAGGAGATAATTTACATATCAATAATGAGAACACCATATTTGTTTCTTCATTACCAACTTTTACTACTTGACGGGCTATTTATAAACCTTGTAGATTGTAAGTACATTAAAAGAGCCCGTAAGCCGCGGGCATAGATTTTTTAATAAAATGGCAGATAATAAATTATATTTTTATTTTTTTGATTATTTAACAACTCGAGATCTCTCGGGTTTTTTTATGGGAAAAATACAAAGAACAGAGGTGATTAATTTATGACAATTGATAATATGCTTCCATATAGAGGTCGCAATCTTGGAGATTTAAGTTTGCTTCCTGGAGAGGAGAGGGTGGAAATTGTAAGGAAAAACGTACTAGTAGTGAGTGATCAAGCCATAAAAGTAAATCCTAATGGGTTTACTGTTGTGCCTTTAAGAGGTTCAAATCACCCTCCTGAGGATGAAAAGAGAATTTTAGATGAAACAACTATAAAATGACAGCTGAGAACAGACCTCATTTTGGATTAGGTCACTTTTGTGCCGGGTGTCCGTTGTCTAATGTACTACATAAGGATTGTCCTATGGTGGTTGTAAAAGATACCCGCCCGGAGACTACAGATGAAGCTCCCACGACCTCACGGTCGGGGTATCTTCTCCCCACGCTTCGTCGGGAGCGGAATCCCTCCGAAGCGAAAAACTCTTCGCTACAATCCGCGAGCTCACACTCTCGGTGTTTCGCGAAGGGGGATAAACAAAAAGATAAACCCCAACCTCTAACAACAACGAAATCAGACTTACAGAACCGGTCTAAATTTTAAATTCTTGAGGAGCCCACCAGATTAAACAAATCGTAAAAGAGATATTTTATATCAAACAAGTTATCCTGAATGATACGGATTTTCTCTTTCCCAATCCTTTGCAGAAATAAGCGGTGGTTTCCAGGTATCTGGTCTGGGGCTGTTATCTTTAGTACTGTCAGGAGCCATATTTGCTAATTCCTCATTTTCTAAGATAGTCTCTAAAGGTAGAATCGGTCGGCCCATATTCTTTGGCTTAATACTGTAATATATTTTTTCAGCCATAAGTGTATTTTAACAAATCATCCCTAATAAAGCAGCATTATGGGGTTTGGGTGATCGACGCGATTCGTGTTCATAATCACCCTCCTTATTTGGCACTATCGAAACAAGTCGGAGACTCAAGTCATCGAGGGTGATCGACGCGATTCGAACGCGCAACCCCCTGCTCCACAAGCAGGAGCTCTAACCGTTGAGCTACGACCACCATATCACCAAGCTATTTTACCACATAGCCCTCTATTTTTAACAGTTTAGAATTTTTAAGGACCGTTGCAATTGCAATAAACCCTGCCATAATTAATCCACAATGAAAGATTTCCTTAATCAAAACAAAATATTTATAGGACTTGTCTTCGGAACCTTGATCCTGCTTTTTGGAGGTGTATTTCTGTTTAGCCGGGGAGGGTCAACCGTAACAGAAGGTAATCAGGTCAATTCTACTTTTTTAGAACCTGCGGGGAAGCAAAAAACCGGAGGAATTGTTAATGGAAATTATGTTTCAGCTTCCGAGAGTGCCGGTATAACCCTAGTTGAGTTTGGTGATTACCAGTGTCCAGCCTGCGGTATATATAACCCTCTTGTAAAGCAAGTATTAACTGAGTTTGCGGGAAAAATTGCCTTCGCTTCTAAGAATTTTCCCCTTACACAGCACAAAAATGCCCCGATTTCCTCTTTCGCGGCAGAGGCCGCGGGTTTTCAGGGTAAATTTTGGCAAATGCACGACAAACTTTACGAAAACCAAAACAGTTGGTCGGCTTCCTCCGATGCTAAAACTATTTTTATTGGTTACGCCACGGATTTGGGCCTAAATGTTGATCAATTCAAGCTCGACATAGATTCGCAAAAAGTTAAAGATATTGTTGCTTCCGACTATGCAGATGGAAATACTATTGGAATTAATAGTACCCCAACATTTTATTTGAATGGGGTAAAAATGGACAATCCGGCCAATATTGAAGATTTCAGAAAAACAATTGAGAGTGTTTTAAATGAATAACCGGATATCTATCTTTTTATAGTATAAGTCGTAGGATAGTAAAGAAAAGCTGCGGGTGAGTCTTCAACTAAAAATCTTTGGAAATCGAGATAGGTTTTTCTCCTTTCCCCGCTATTTATTTGAGTTCTTCCATCCTCCAGAAGTTTATCTATTCTTGGATTATTGTAACGGGTTATGTTGGTGGCAGTTTGAGTTGAATGCCAAATGGAATATTGATCAGGATCATCAGGCGTGTCAAAAATTGCCAAAAGGGCCTGATAATCAGAGGGGATACTTGCCATTACCTGGAGATTTACTTTTACACCGATTGCTTCCCAATCTTTAGATATTTTTTCCGCTTGCGCCAAAAGAATTGGGGAAGATGTTAGATTGATTGTCGGCTCTGAAATTTTGGCAGATTTCTTAAAATCGTCAATCATCCCTCTGGCTTTTTCCTGGTCAAAATTATAAGGTTTAATCTGTGAATTATAAGCCCACGAATTCATAGATATAGGGCTTATTGCTCTGGCGTAAACACCTGCCCGTTCGTCTCCAAGAGTTTTTTTATTAATTCCATAGCTTAAAGCCTGCCTTAAGCTTTTGTCCGACAAAGATTTATCCTCCGTATTAAAAAATATTGCTACGAATTCGCCTGTATTAATATCCTGCGTGAGTTTGGTTTTTTCCCACGTATCAAGAGGTGATGGGTTGATGATGTTGGTTAAGGTGTTTATTTCGCCGAGTTCAAATGCCAGAACAGATCGTTCTTCAGTCGGGTAAAATTTATATGTTATTTTCTTACCGTCTTTATTTTGTACTGTCAGCTTGTCAACAAAAGTACCTGCAAGAGCAATTTTTTTTACTTCCCACTCGCCGGTTCCCAATAGCCCCGACTTAAATGTAGGCTTGCTTACAACCGAAGGAAAAGCAGAATACGGATTTTGGAGTTTGAAAATAATTGTTTTAGGATCAGGATTCTCCACCTTAACGTCAGAAAATTGATAATTAATGCTTTGAGAAGTTATCTTTTTCCCGTCCTGCCAGGAAATTTCGTCTTTTAGGGTAAAAATCCAAGTTTTTCCCTTGTCCGGGGTTTCCCAAAAAGAGGCTAAATCTGGTATAGCATTTCCGTCGGGTTCCAATTTCGTAAGCCCGTTTCCTATTTTTCGTAGGACTTCAGTGGGTAAAGTTGAAGGGGTATATCTGCCCGCAATACCGATTTTCTGTGAATCGGGGGAGGTAAGTATGGGAATAAGGAATTTTAATGTAAAAAATATTATAATTCCCAACCCTATACTCAAAAAAATTAACACCTTAAATCTGGTAAAAAGTGCCCATATTAGCCTAAAAGCGTAACGGAGGGTAAACATATAACCTATATTAAGAGTGATATAATCGCCACAATAAGGAAAAGCGAAACTACGATAAAAGTTAAACGGAAAATCAGTTTTTCAAGTCCCCTTTTTGAGAATGAGCTTGAACCTCCAAATGAATTTGACCTGCCAAAACCCGTTCCTCTGGCTTGAATTAAAATAAGGCCGATAAGAAGTATGGAAATAACAATCTGAATTACATTTACTACTCCCCTCATAGCCTTAAGTATACGCCTTTCCCTATTTAAAAATCCAATACATTAAGGATGAGATAAAGGAGATTAAGAAGGCAAAAGCCAAAAAAGCCAAAGTGCCGTCAAGCGAAATGACAGGAATTGAGAATAAGTTTGAAGAATACCCCTTAAAAAGAAAGTCTAAGAGTTTGAAACCGGGGACTAATAAGGTTACTAAATAAAAAGAAATTGCATATGCCACCCATTTAAATAAGCCAAACGTAACAAGGTTTATCGGTAGGAGCAGTAAATTAATAATAGGCCTAATGACCATTGTGGTAAGCATCAGTACGAGTCCTGTAAGAAGCAGTGTGTAAAGTCCGTTTTCAAAAACCAATCCCGTAATAGATTGGGAAATAAGATAAAGCGAAACCGTATCGATAATGAAATGTTTAAATATTGCCCGCATTTTTATACTCCTTAGATATTAGATGATGATGGTACCTTCTTGCAAATCTATGAGCTTCGTCACGGATGCGGGAGACCAGGTTTAAAGCTGGACCTGTAAGTTTTACTTTATGAGTGCCGATAATTAAACGATCAGGATTTTTGGCAATTCCGACAACGGGCACATTAATTTTAAATGCCGAAATTTGCCCCTTTCCCCCGTCGACGATGATTAAATCAGGTTTCCCCCAGTCGTCAAAATGATTAGCTCTTCGCGTCGCCACTTCACTCATTGAATCGTAGTCATTTCCACCCTTAGCCTTCTTAATCTTAAAATGCCGGTAATATTCTTTTGTCGGCTCCCCTTTGATAAATGTAATCATTGAAGCCACCGGATTAGTCCCGGCAAGGTGGGCAACATCAAAACACTCAATCCTATTTAGTTTGGTAAAAGGTAAATGGTAAAAGTGTAAAAGTTTTTTTAATTCGGACATTTCTTTGGCTATTGTGTCTTCGTATAAATTTGGATTTTGCATGTAGAAATCGCTTGGCAATTGTGGTCTTGTAATATAATCCAGCTTTTCGATTTGATCACGAATCAACCTTGAAGCTTCATAGTTTTGGAGATCGGAAAGTATGTTCATTTCTCTTTGCAGATCATTTTTTACGCCGGCAAACTTACCTGAAAGCACAAGGTTAACTCTTGTAATGTTTTTTCTGTAGTTTTTTTGTAAATCCATTTTTACTTTTTGATCTTTGATTTTTGATATTTCTGAAGGACATGGGTTGCATAGGCCAATTTGCGAATAAAAACATTTGCGGGTTCCGATTTTGTGATCGGAATACGGAAATATTCCGCGAAGCATTCTTAAGACGGAGTGAACGCTGGAGGATGAGGGAAAAGGGCCAAAACTAGCTTTTAGGTTATAGCTATTAGCCGTTAGTTTTCGTACAGCCAGAACACGAGGAAAATTTTCATCAGTTATAGCTATATAAAGCGGGTGCTTGTCATCCTTCGCGACAATGTTATAGCGTGGCATATATTCCCTGATGAGTCTTGCTTCAAGAAGAAGTGCTTCCAATTCGTTTGTTACCCTGATATACGAAACAAAGTCGGCCTCCGCAATCATCCTGGCGGTTTTTGGTTCCAATTCCAAGTCAAAATATGACAAAATACGCCTTTTTAAATTTACGGCCTTACCGATATATATAGGTTTAAGGCTTTTAAAGAAAACATATATGCCCGGTGTTTGGGGAAGATCCTTGGGGGCTTTATGCCTTATGTTTATTTTGGGAAGTTTTTCCAGTAATTTTTGCATAGCTTGAAGCTATTTTAGCAGAAATACTTTTTAAAGTTATTTTTCTGATCCAAACAAATACGACCATCAATATGATAAAGAACACGGCAAATAAAGCCAAAAGACTATTAATCACCATTTGAGTTTTATTTGTAGGAATTTCAAGGCTCACCCTGGAGATTTTTACTCTGACAACGTTGGGGGTGTTTTTACCCAAGAGACTAAAAGGAACTTTTATTTGAAAATCGTAATTTGAATAAGGAGGCAGTACTTCAATAAAATCTCTGCTTTCTTCGGAATTGTCAAAATATATAAGCGGATAGAGTGAATATAGTGCCGAAGGTCCCGGGTTTACTATTCTCAAGCTAAAAACAGTACCTATAAATGGAACGGATTTTTTAGCGGTTATGGATATATTGGGCTGACTGATCCTATCTATCGGCAGTTTTCCAAAAGAGACAAAAACGTCCTTTTGAGGATCGCTTCCGAGTTTGTATGAACCGGGTGGGTAGGGCTTAGTCGAATCCTTTCCGTGAATAACGAAAGCAAAATGTCTGAGATCTAGTTTATCAAAGAAGTTTTCTCCTCCGGTAGTTGCGCCCCAAGTCGGATCTATCGGAATCCAAATCCCCTTATTGGCATCGAAATATTCGGGCCAACTGTGAAGTACGTCGGCAACCAAACCAAGAGGCTCAAGGTCCGGATTTTCGGTATAGGCATATCCGTTTATTTCCCTGGCAGGAATGCCTGCCGCGCGGGCGATCGCAATAAAGGCATCCGTGAACTCCATGCAAATTGCGCTATTTGGATTTTTGAGTGCAGAAACTGCACCCAGTCTTTGAACATTCGGCTGAACTCTGGAGAGATCGTACTTTAACGTTTTGACGACATAATCGTAGATTTCCCTGGGAGTTCTGAGAGATAATGCCAGAGAATTAATGCTTGGATCATTAATTTGCCAGTATTGGCCTGCTTTCAGGTTTTGGGCCAAAGTCTCCTCACTTGGTCTGGGAAATGGCCTAAAGCTAGAAAAAATTTGTACGGAGCCTGAGGCGATTACGTCTAGGCGTTGTCTGGACGCCAGTTTATAAGTAGCAATCCAATTCCCGTCTTCATCAATTTGAATTTGGGCAGGAGCGGGATCAATTTTTGAGAAGTAAATTTTTTGGAATGCCGTATCGGGAGGAAGAGCAATTTGAGTTTCCGAAGGGATGCTTAAAGGGTTTTCCAAATGATAAGAAAGATTAAAAGCAAATACCTGAAACTGACCGAAGGCCGCGGTTATTCCGGATTGTAAAAGCGCATTTTTAGAAAATGTATAACTTTTATCAATATTGGTCGTATCAAGAGATTTTGGTTTGGGTGAAACATAAGCTTCCGCGCCAAAACTTGATGGGATAACAAGATTAACGGAATAATTTCTAAAAGAACTATTTTCTGCCAAGCGTGGAATGGAAACTTCCCAAACTTCACCGGTCTTTACGGCGAACGCGGAGTTTTCATAAGTAATTAAAAAATGCCGAACAGCATCTTTGCCGACAACCGCATCCGAAAAAGTGATAATTATTTTTGTAAGATCGGCGTTTTTTTGAAGATCTAACTTTAAAACGTTGCCCTTATCGTCTACCGCCTGAACATTTTCCGCTTCAATATTTTCGAGTGTAAGCGTGTAGTTCGTTGCATAAAGAGAAGAAAAATTATTTTCCAAGGTCGTGTCATGAGTAACAATCGTTTTACCCGAATCCTGAAAACGGTATGTGACAAGCGAATCTACAGAAAATTCCTCTTGAGCCCTTATGTAAGTGGGTAAAAGGTAAAAGGTAAAAGGTAAAAGAACAAAAAAAACAATAATTAGAGTCTTGAGTTTGGAAATTAGTATTTGAAAATTCATAGAAAATTGTAAATTGAAAATTCTAAACTTAGTATATCAGCGTAGGTAGAATCCTGTGTAGGAAGATTTGTTTTTTGTCAGATCAGTTACGCTCCCTGCGGTTACCACCTGTCCTCCGCCGTCTCCCCCTTCCGGACCCAAATCAATAATCCAGTCGCTGTTTTTGATAACGTCCAAATTATGCTCAATTATAAATACTGAATTTCCCCGGGAAACAAGGAGCTTTAAAACTTTTAAAAGTCTTTCTACGTCGGCAAAATGTAAGCCTGTTGTCGGTTCGTCCAGTATATAAACGGTTTTTCCTGTTGCGCGCCTGGCCAGTTCTGAAGACAGCTTAACACGTTGGGCCTCTCCACCGGAAAGTGTTGTAGCAGGCTGTCCAAGTGAAATATAGCCCAGTCCGACGAGTGACAAGGTCTCAAGTTTTTGTTCAATTTGGGGATGCGTATGGAAAAACTCCAGAGCTTCGTCAACTGTCATATCAAGAACTTCCGCGATATTTTTACCTTTATAGGAGACATCCAAAGTTTGTGTGTTGTATCTCTTGCCATGGCAAACATCACAGGTAACCCAGATATCGCTCATAAACTGCATTTCAATTTTTAGTTGCCCCTGACCTTCGCAGGCTTCACATCTTCCGCCCCTGACGTTAAAGGAAAATCTTCCCTTTTTATAACCTGCCGTTTTTGCGTCACGCGTTAAACTATATACATCACGGATAAGATCAAAGACTCCTGTATATGTGGCGGGGTTACTTCTGGGAGTTCTTCCTATTGGCGATTGGTCGATAAGTATTACCTTGTCGACATTTTCAATTCCTTCAAGGCGTTTGTATCCACCGGCTTCGCCTCGATATAGAGGATTTAATTCCTTCTGCAGAGCCGGATAAAGAGTTTCAACTAAAAGAGTTGATTTGCCGGAACCTGAAACACCGGTAATTGATACCAGTTTACCCAAAGGGAACTCAATATCAATATTTTTCAGGTTATATTTTGAACAACCGTATAGAAATAGTGATTGGTGACCAGTGATTAGTGATTGGTGAGAACTAACACTAATTCTTCGCTTCCCCGACAAAAATTGTCCGGTTAAAGATTTTGAGTCTGAACAAATTTGCTTAATCGTACCGGCAGATACCACCTCACCACCAAGTTTTCCCGCCCCTGGGCCAAAATCAATAATATAATCACTCTCTTTCATCATGGTTGCATCATGCTCAACCACGATTACAGTATTTCCCAAACTCTTAAGCATTTTAAGAGTATCGATAAGCTTGTAATCATCCCTCGGGTGAAGGCCTATCGTCGGTTCGTCAAGAACATATAGTACTCCGGTAAGACCCGATCCGATTTGTGAAGCCAGCCTTATTCTTTGTGCTTCTCCCCCGGAAAGAGAGCCGGCAACTCTGTTTAGTGTTAAATACTCAAGACCCACGTTCAGTAAAAACTTAAGCCTTCCCTGCAGTTCCTTAATTACCAAGTTTCCTATTTCCGCCTCTCTTTCGTTCACTTTTTGGGCTTTAGTTAGCGAATCAACCCATTCGAAAGTTTTGGTTATGGAATATTCCGTTACATCCGCAATAGATTTTCCGTCTATTGTGATAGAAAGAGACTCGTTTTTAAGGCGCGTTCCTTTACAGTCAGGGCAAAGTCTTTCTCTCATATATTTTTTTATTTCCTCTCTTGCCCAATCGCTTTCCGTTTCAAGATACCGTCTTTCAAGGACGTTTATTACACCCTCAAATCTCTGCCAAATATCCGTTTCTTTTCCAAATCGGTTTACCCCGTGAACTTTATATTCCTCAGTTCCTGTCCCATTTAGTAAAATTCCCTTTTCCTTATCGGACAAATCTTTAATCAGAGCCCGGGGGTTTATTCCTTGCACCTCACAGGCTCTCAATATTGTTCTGCCGTACCAAGTTTCGCGTTCAAACATGTTGGCAAAAGGTAAAATACCTCCTTCGGTAATTGTCAATTCTGGAGAAAAAACCAAGTCAGGCTCCACCTTTAGAATTTTCCCAAGTCCGGTACAGGTTGGGCAAGCTCCTTGCGGTGAATTAAAAGAAAAGCTTCGGGGTTCGATTTCGGGAAGTGAAATATTATCAATGGGGCACGCAAAACGTTCGGAATACAAATGGTCCTCAAACTTTTTGGGTGAGGCCGGCATCGTAAATTCTTTATCGAGTACCTGGGCCATAACAACTACACCTTCAGAAAGATTTAGCGCCTGCTGGATAGAATCCGCCAGTCTCCCCTTAAGCTCACCTTTAAAGGACTCTCCTTTAAAGCTTGTCAAAGCAATTCGGTCAATGACGGCATCAATTGAATGTTTATTGGTCTTGATTAGAATAAGATCTTCCGAAAGGTCGTGGATAAAACCATCGATTCTCACCTGCCTGTAACCTTTACTTTTTAAGTTTTCAAACAGTTGGGAAAATTCCCCTTTACGTTCCTGGACCATCGAAGAAAGAACCAAAAACCAGGCCTTTTTATCCTGCTTAACGGTTGTTTCGATTAAATTTAGAGATTGATTAACAATTTGGTCCAATGTTTGGTGGGAAATCTCCCGTTTACAAATAGGACAGTGAGGGTGCCCTATTCTGGCAAAAAGTAAGCGAAGATAATCATAAATCTCAGTTACCGTTCCGACAGTGCTTCTGGGATTATGGGAGGTGGTTTTTTGATCGATAGAAATGGCAGGGGAAAGCCCATCAATCGAATCCACGTCAGGCTTTTCCATGATCCCCAGGAATTGTCGGGCGTAAGAAGAAAGGGACTCGACGTAGCGCCTTTGCCCTTCCGCATAAACGGTGTCAAAAGCCAGTGAGCTTTTTCCGCTGCCGGAAACTCCCGTAAGAACAACCAACTTGTTCTTGGGAATATCAAGATTAATATTCTTCAGGTTATGTTGACGCGCTCCACGTATCTTTATATAGTCCATAATTTTCTTTACCCCGAATAAGCGCCCTTGCGACGCAAACGCGTAGCATTTGGGAGCAAGTAAGCTATGTTTGGGGCATACAAACTTCCCGCCGGTTTTAACCGGTGGAGTCAACATTATACCATCTCTAAAAGATTCCGAAGACGCCGAAGCTATTCAAGTTTTTTTAGTTACGCCTAAACTCTCAAGAACTTTATTGATTACATTGTTTCCTCTTTTTATATCTTCTCTCGTATTGATAACGTCAGGTTCACTTTTTCGTTCCTTATAATCTTTGGTCCACCAATCAAGATACTGTTGAACAATTTCAAGCGAGTCGTTGGGTACAAACCCTTCATCTCTAAACACTTCCAGATTTGCAGCTAACGAAAGGAACCAGCCTGTACGTACTTTCCAAGGGCCATCGGTTGAGTGAACCATACGATCTGGGATTTCTTCGGACCAGTTATCCCTCAACTCCACTAACGATTCCGTAAAGAGTTGCTTTGACAAAGACACTTTAATGTATTCCTTCATTGAATTTCGCGTATTTTATCACGAATCTCCGTCGCAAGTTCAAAGTTTAGGTCCTGTGCAGCCAGGCGCATTTCGGTTGTCAAATTCTTCACCAGTCTCTTTTTCTCCATTGGTGTCATGGAATCGATTTTTAGGTGAGGTAAGCTGTCAAAAACTGCCTCTTTACCTCCAAAAACCCAGGCAGGGGTCTCTCTCTCACTTCGATCGATTAATTTCTCACGAATTGGCTTACTTATACTTACAGGTGTGATGTTAAACTTCTTGTTGTATTTCAGCTGATAGGCACGTCGTCTTTTGACTTCGTCAAGCGCTCTCTGCATTGACCCTGTTACATGGTCGGCATACATAATGACGCGCCCCTCAACGTGTCTGGCAGCCCTACCCATCGTTTGAATGAGTGTTACGTCGCTTCTTAGGAAACCTTCCTTATCTGCGTCTAATATCGCAACCAAACTCACCTCCGGCAGATCCAGCCCTTCTCGAAGCAAATTGATCCCAACAAGCACGTCATATTTTCCGTTTCGTAAGTCGTCTAAAATGTCAGAACGGTCCAGAGTGGTCACGTCAGAGTGTAAATACTGAACCTTGAGCCCTTGTTCATTTAAATAGGTAGTTAAATCCTCAGCAGTTCGTTTGGTCATTGTAGTCACAAGGGTGCGTTGTTTTTTTGCTACCGTTTTTTTGATTTC
Source organism: uncultured Gammaproteobacteria bacterium (assembly GCA_964500695.1). Taxonomy (GTDB): domain Bacteria; phylum Patescibacteriota; class Microgenomatia; order UBA8517; family UBA8517; genus CAZCNT01. The sequence goes on from CAZCNT010000004.1 coordinate 18,419, forward strand.
GATAATAATATCGACAACTTGATTTTTAACCGGCTTAATTTCAACTAAAGGGTCCGGGATTCCGGTCGGTCTAACAAGTAATTCGACAGATTTGTTGTTTGACATAGAAAGTTCCCATTCATTAGGTGTCGCAGATGAAGCAATAAAATTAGGAACTCTCCTCATAAATTCATCAAATTTCAAAGGTCTATTGTCTAGAGCCGAAGGCAATCTAAAACCATAATCTATTAACGTTTGTTTTCGGGCACGATCTCCGTTATACATGCCACGGATTTGCGGAAAAGACATGTGACTTTCATCGACAATTAAATTCCATTTATCTTTATAGGGTTCATTAAAATAATCGATTAATGAATAAGGTGCATCTCCCGACTCACGACCATCAAAATATCTTGAATAATTTTCAATCCCTTTTACATAGCCGACTTCCTGTATCATTTCCATATCATAAGTAACTTTTTGAGCTAAGCGATGAGCTTCTAGTTTCTTTCCTTCATTTTTTAACTCCTTAACTCTTGCATTTAGGTCATATTTAATGTGATCAAAAACATTTTTATAAGTTTCTGGGTTCGTCATGAAGTGCTTGGCAGGATAAAGAATAAAGCTAGTGGATGGTGATTGGTGATTGGTAATTGCTGAACCTGTAACGGGATTGATTGATTCAACTTTTTTGATGACATTATCCCCGACTTCGATATGAATGCCTTCATTAAGGTACGCAGGATAAATGTCAATTGAGTCCCCACGGACTCGAAAAGTAGAACGATTAAATCCAAAATCACTTCTTTCATATTGCAAATCAATAATCCTATCTATAATCTGCTCACGGGATATCTTCATTCCCTCGGCAATTTCAAAAACAAACTTACCATAATCTTTGGGGTTACCTATGTTATAAATACACGAGACTGAAGCTACGACAATTGTATCTGACCGAGTTAATAAGTTGGCAGTTGCTGCTAAACGAAGTTTATCGATTGTCTCATTAATAGCTGAATCTTTTTCAATGTAGGTATCTGTTGAAGGAATATATGCCTCCGGTTGATAATAATCATAATAGGAAACAAAATAACTGACTGCATTTTCCGGGAAAAGATCGCGCATTTCCTGATAAAGCTGTGCGGCGAGAGTTTTATTGTGGGAAATAATCAAAGTCGGCCTTTGCACCTTTTCAATAACCTTAGCCATTGTAAAAGTCTTACCGCTACCGGTGACACCAAGAAGGGTTTGATATTTTGATCCACCATTAATTCCGTCCGATATTTTTTCAATTGCGGATGCCTGATCCGGAATCGGTTTGTAGTCTGTTTTAATTTTGAATTTCATAGGTGTTGCAAATACTTTAGCAAGTGATATTATAACTCAAATGACGGAAAGGTATGGATGTTTGAAATATTTAGGCCCACTGGCAGAAATCTTTGCCGTTAAGTACAAACCCGAAAGACAGTTTGTGAAAACAAAGTCTGGTATTAAAGTCGAGCTATTGAATGACGAGCCCCACGAGTATGCAGAAGCAATGGCCCAGACATTCTTGACCGGAAAGGCTACGTTTACATATTTCGACGAGGAAAAAGGTGAGTTTGTTATAGAAGAACTCGAATAGTATCACATCCCCCCTTATAACTTTTGCCAACATCTTCAAATTACATATCGTGTTTGATTAGGAAGGATCCTGTAGATCCTTCGACACTGTTCAGGCTCGCGCTCTATTTATATACAGAAAGATGTACTTGACCACTTCGGGTAATCTTCGTACGCTATTCATAGCGATCACTTTCTTATCACTATAGTGGTGAGTGAGCGTAGCGAATCGAACCGTGGCATTAATAGTTTATAGACGTCAGCAACAAATACTTGATTTTATAAGGCAACACATTCAGGCAAATGGCTCGGCACCAACGCTGAGGCAAATTGCCGATGCTATCGGAGTCTCTTCTTTAGCCACCGTTCATGAGCATCTCCAGGCACTTGTAGATAAAGGATTAATTAAAAGAAAGTCGGGTAAGGTTCGTTCGATAGAAATTGTTTCGGGAGACGTCAATTCTGTTCATGAAGGCTTTGAGGCGCCGATTCTTGGTTACATAGCCGCAGGGCAACCTATTCAGGTGTTTACCGATCCGAATGCCACCATGACAATCCCCCAGCAAATGGTTACAGGCAAAAAGAGAACTTACGTACTTCAAGTACGGGGTGAAAGCATGATCGAAGACGGGATTCTTGATGGTGACCACGTCATTATTGAACAGACGGAAGGAGCAACCAATGGGGAAATAGTTGTGGCCCTTCTCGATAACGGAATGGCCACTTTAAAGCGGTTTTTCAAGGAAGCCACCAGAATTCGGCTTGAACCGGCTAATGCAAAAATGCAGCCGATATTTGTTAAAAATGTAAGAATTCAAGGAAAAGTGGTAGGTCTTGTGAGGAAATATATCAGGAATTAAAGCGGTTCAGTGTTTTTTTCACTATTTTAATTCCAATAGGAATTAAAATTGGAAGAATGGAAATAAGTATCACAGCGAGAATGATTGTAGAAAAATTTTGTTTGAAAAACGGGATATTACCAAAAAAATATCCGGCTAAACTTCCAAGCGATACCCAAAGAATTCCTCCCAAAACATTGTAGTAGATAAAATGTTTATATGACATTCTTCCGATTCCTGCAACAAATGGCGCAAATGTTCTGATAATGGGAACAAATCGGGCCAAAACAATAGTTTTTCCTCCATGTTTATCAAAAAAGTTTTGAGTCTCTGCTATATGGTTTTTGTTTATCGGAACTTTTGGATTAGCTACAAGTTTTTCTCCAAAAAAATGTCCTATCCAGTAATTACATGTATCTCCGAGGATTGCGGCAATTATTAATAAAAGTATAACAAGTACAATATTCAAAGATCCCAATGCTGCAAAAGCCCCTGCAGCAAAAAGAAGAGAATCGCCCGGCAAAAAGGGTGTAAACACCAAACCTGTTTCAATAAATATAATGACAAACATAATCGTATAGGTGACAAAACCATAGGCGCTTATGATTTCTCCAAGATGAGTATCAATGTGAAGAATGAAATCAAATATAAACAAAATAATATTCATGGTTAAAAATTATCAAGAAGATTTTTTCCTGTCATGACTGTCGGAATTTCTATTTTCAGATATTTGAGTATCGTAGGGGCAATGTCGGCCAATATCCCCGTTGGCAATACGGTTGAATTGCCTTCAAATGTGTTTGAAACTGCGATAAAGGGAACGGGGTTATCGCTATGCTCTGTTTCAATTTCTCCTGTTTGATCATTGATCATTTGTTCAACATTTCCGTGATCGGCCGTAATAATCATTAGCCCCCCATATGCTAAAATCCATTGGCTCAATTTACCCAAACACTCATCGACAATTTGACAGGTTTTGGCAGCCGCCCCGATGTTTCCCGTATGTCCAACCATATCAGGATTTGCATAATTAACCAAAACAAATTTGTAATCGGGAAAAGCTTCAAGTTTTTTTAAGACACCATCAGTAACGCTTCTCGCACTCATTTCGGGCGTAAGGTCGTAGGTTGAAACTTTTAGTGAAGGAATGATTAATCTATCTTCCCCGTAAAAAGGATCTTCTTTTTGTCCATTAAAGTAAAAGGTCACAAAGCGCTCCTTTTCGCTTTCGCAAGCCCTAAGCTGCCTAAAGCCCGTTTCAGAAATAACTTTTCCTAAAGGCATATCAACTGTTTCGGGTGGAAAAGCTACCTTGGCTCCCGCCTCGAGAATTGCTTGCCCATATTCTGTCATGGTCACGTAATACAAATTTTTAAGCTTCGGTCCGCGGGCAAAAGGTTCCTTGATGGCCGGAGGAGTAGGTAGCGGTAAATGGGTTTTTAAGTACTTAGCCTGATAAGGATCAAAACCGACAGGTATGTTTGCTTTACTAAAATCATCAAAAACAAAAGCGCTGGAAAGTTGTCTGGGACGGTCAATTCTAAAATTAAAGAAAACAATTGAATCGTTTTCTTTCACCGTGATAACGGGTTTACCGTCGGGTCCGGAAATAATTGCGGGTTCGATGAATTCATCGGTCTTTCCTTCGGAGTAAGAAAATTCAATTGCTTCTTCCGGAGTTTTGACCAAATTGCCAACGCCTTTTGTAAGTGCTTCGTAGGCTTTCTTAGTTCTGTCCCATCTTAAATCCCTATCCATAGCCCAATACCTGCCCATTATGGTTGCGATGGTACCGATTTCCTGCTTATTTATTACGTTTCTTATCTCTGACACATACGTTTTTGCAGAGGTTGGGGGTGAATCCCGTCCGTCGGTAAAAAGGTGCAAAAAGACCCGATTAAATTCATGTTTCTTTGCCAGTTCGATTAGAGCGTAAAGATGCTCAATATTACTGTGCACTCCTCCTGCGCCAATAAGACCCATATAATGCAAATTTCCGCCGCTTACTCTGGCGTGATCGATCGCTCCAATTAAAACTTGATTTCGGTAGAAGCTGCCATCAGCGATATTCATATTTATTCTTTGCAGGTCCTGATAAACAATCCTACCCGCGCCCAAATTAAGGTGTCCCGTCTCCGTGTTTCCCGGTTCGCCTCTCGGTAAGCCAACACTCTCTCCTGAAGCTCCCAGCTCTGAGTGCGGATATGAAGCATAAAAGCGATTCATATTTGGGGTTTGGGTTAAACTGATTGCATTTCCCGGACCTCCCGCCGCGATTCCCCAACCATCCAATACTACAAGCATAACTAATTTAGGAGGTACTTGGTTCATACTACTTTTCAGTTACCATTCGTGAAAGCTCAACTTCAATTGTAGATAGACGGTTGTACTTGGCCACTCTCTCACCGCGGCAAGGAGCTCCTGATTTAATATAATCGGCGCCAACTCCAACTCCAAAATCTGCAATAAAGCTGTCGTTTGTTTCTCCTGATCGGTGTGAAACTATGACCTTCCAGCCGGCATCTTTAGCCATCTTAATTACTTCAAAGGTTTCTGTCACGGTTCCAATTTGATTGGGTTTAATAAGTATCGAGTTACAGGCTTTTTCCTGAATTGCTTTTGCAACTCTCTTGGGATTGGTTGCCAAAAGATCATCTCCTACAATGATAATTGAGCTTCCCATTTCAACGGAGATTTTACACCAATCCTCCCAGGCATCCTCCTGAAAGGGATCCTCCAAAATGGCAAGTTTGTACTGGTTGCAAAGGCCTTTATAATACTCAAGCAGCTGCTCTCCATCCATTCCGTTTGTTCTATCTTTAATCAAATAAACGCCGTTATTGAAAAAGGAGTTAGCGGCAACATCCAGACCCAGAAAAACATCACGACCTAGTGAGTACTCAGTTTGCTTAATCGACTCAACAAATATTTCAAACGCATCCGCATTTGTAAATAAGTTCGGAGCAAATCCTCCTTCGTCGCCCACGGAATGAATGGCACCTCTTCGTTTTAGATTTTCTCCGATTGTCAGGTAGATTTCTACACCCATCTCAAGTCCTTCAGAAAATGGCTTTGATGATGCCGGGATCACCCAAAACTCCTGAAAGTCCAAATTTCCCGCACCGTGAAGTCCCCCATTTATCATATTAAAAAGTGGGGTGGGCATTCTGGCTTTATGAGTCATACCGTTCCTGGCGGCCAATGTGTAAATCCATGTATACAGCTGCTGCCCGGCAGACGATGCCCCGCTTTTAACCACTACTTCAGAGAGCGAAAGAATTGCATTGGCTCCGTATTTGGATTTATTCTCCGTTCCATCCATTTCTATAAGTTTTTTATCAATACTCACTTGATCTTGAGGATCCATTCCTATTATTTCAGGTCCCAAAACTTTATTAACGTTATCAACAGCCCGCAAAACTCCCTTACCCAAATAACGCTTATTATCCGTATCCCTCAGTTCCAAAGCCTCATGGCTTCCGGCTGAAGTTCCCCCTGGAACAGATGAAACGGCAACCGATCCGCTATCAAGTATACAAGCCGTTTCCACAGTTGGTATTCCTCTTGAATCCAAAATTTCTCTGGCCCAAATATGTGTAATTTTACTCATGTATCTTAGATATCTTTTTCCGCTTCAGTTATAATTTCTCTTACTCTTCCGATAGCATCAGGGTTAACAGAAATACTTGTAACCCCCCATCTAACCAGCTTTTTAACCAATTCTTCATACTCACTAGGCGCTTGACCGCAAATCGAACTGGTTACCCCTGCCGCATTACATTTAGTTATAACACGTTTAAGGGCCCAGAGAACGGCAGGACTCATTTCGTTAAATTCAGTGGCTACTTCTGCGTTGTCTCTGTCCGTTCCCTCAATAAGCATAGTCAGATCGTTACTGCCAATAGAAACTCCGTCTATCCCAACTTTAATAAAATCCTCAATCTGTATTACATTAACAGGTATTTCTACCATCATTAAGAATTTAAAAGAGTTCTTTTCAAATAACCCGGATGAGGCAACAATTCTACGTACTTTGGATAGTTCTTCGGGAGATCTGACAAAAGGTATCATCAGATTTAAGTTGTCGTATTTTTCGCGGACTTTTGTTATGGCCTGAAGTTCGAGATTAAAAACCTCTGGGTTACTTATATAGCGATACGCGCCTCTAAAACCCAGAAGTGGGTTTGGTTCAATAGGTTCCCATGCCTTTCCGCCCGGCAAACTTCGATATTCATTAGTCTTAAAATCTGTTGCTCTATAGATAACCTGCCTGGGATTAAACTCCTTACAAAAGATTTCCAGATCCAGGGCCAGTTTGTCAATAAATTTACCCTGCGCCTTATTTTTAATCGCCTCTTTGGGGTGAATGCCTATGTTAGCAATCATAAATTCCGCGCGGAGTAGCCCCACCCCATCGACATTAAGACGCGATATTTCCTTCGCCCGCTCCGGCTCAGCAAGGTTAACATAAACTTTAGTCGCGGTTTTAATTTTGCTGTTTTTTTTATTTTCCGTAAGCTTTGCCGATTCTAATTTTATAATTTTATTTAATGCCCCCATAAAGATTTGCCCCGTTGATCCGTCAACACTAACTATGCTACCGTCTCTAAGTATTTTCGTTGCAAGTTTTGTACCGACAACACAAGGAATTCCCAATTCTCTTGAAACTATTGCAGCGTGAGAAGTTTGTCCTCCTTGATCTGTTACTATGGCAGCTGCTTTTTTCATTGCAGGCACATAATCGGGTGAAGTCATGGGTGCAACCAAAACGTCCCCCCTTTGAATTTTTCCGATTTCTTTGGGACTTTTTAATATTTTTACTGGCCCTGTTCCGATTCCCGGAGAAGCGGGGGCTCCTGAAACAATCGGCGCCCGTGATATTTTAAATTCATCTTTCTCTGACTTTTCAATCTTAGTTGTTTCGGCAATGGTTGTAACGGGTCTGGTCTGAACAATGAAAAGCTCTCCTTTTTCTCTGGCCCATTCCGTGTCTTGGGGGAAATAGTAATGCTGTTGCAATTTTGATGATATTTTTGCCAATTTAATGATTTCTTCATCGGTAATTTTCTGCTTATCACGAATGTTTTTGGGTACGTCAATCTCTTTTGTTTGACCCTTAACTTTAATTAGTTGGACCGTTTGGTCGGATACCTCCTTAGAAAGGATATCAAAAGTTCCCTTCTGAACAACATATTTATCAGGTATTACCGAACCTTGAACAATCGTTTCCCCCAGTCCCCAAACAGATTCTATAATAATTCTTTCCTTATCATTATTTGTAGGATCGATAGAAAACATGACTCCGGAGACATCGGATTGAACCATTTTCATTACAATAACAGAGATTTTCACGCTTTCGTGCTTAATCTTATTTTCGACCCGGTAATAAATAGAACGGGGAGTAAAAAGAGATGCCCAACATTCCTTAACACTTACCAGTAAATTTGCCTCGCCCTCTATATTTAAAAAGCTTGCGTGCTGTCCTGCAAAAGAAGTTGTCCCTGCGTCTTCCGCGGTAGCGGAGGATCTAACGGCAACTAAAGCATGTCTAAAGGTTCCTGAAAGTTTTTTATAGGCTAAGATAATTTCCTTACAAACATCAGCCGGAATTTGACCGTTAATGACCATTTTTTGTATATCCCGGCCCGCACTACCCAACTGCGTCGGGTCATTTACATCGGTGGTTTTTAAAATGTCGTAAATTTTTCTGGCAATATCGTTTTCCTGTAAAAAGGCATCGTAGGCGTTTATAGTAATTGCAAAACCGTTGGGTACGGGGAACCCCGCCCTTGTCATTTCTCCGAGGTTTGCGCCTTTTCCGCCGACAAGAGGTGTGTCGTGTTTATCGATATCTTTGAAGAATGAAACAATGGGCAAGCTACTCATGGTGTAATTCTATATTATTCATTCTATATAGAAAAATTACTCTTGAAAAGAACTACTTGAACGCCCTTTACTTAGATACTAGTATTTATCTAATTCAATCATTCGAATGGTTGAGGTACAAACATGAGAGCTTCAAAACACTTTATGAATAAAAAGATAGAGGAGAAGGTACATGAAGTGTTTATTAATTCCATTAAGAATGCAAAATCCCATGATGAAGTAATTAGTTTTTTAAAGGACTTACTGTCACCGGCCGAACGTTCAATGCTTGCCAAAAGAGTCTCGATTGCTTTTATGCTTCTTGAAAACAAATACTCTTATGAAGATATTATCAAAACCCTTAAAGTGAGCGACGGAACTGTTGCAAAAGTTCATGCAGTATTAGCTTTGCAAGGAAGTGGTTATAGAAAGACCATAGGTGACATATTCGTCAGAAAGATTATTCGAAACTCTTTAGCGGAATTTCTCGATATATTGACTTCACTGCCACCAAAAGGGGCCAATATTGGAGAATGGAAGAAATCAAAACGTTTATCAAGGAACGAAAGGGAGAAGCCTTTATAAAATAAGCAAACTTTGTTGTGGTACTACCCCAATCATTCGAATGGTAGAAGTGTTAGTAAGATGAAATTATCAGGCAACTTTGGAGAGCTTCTCTTTGAGTTTAGATATCCATGGCTCCGGTCCGGGATCTGTGTCTTGAATAATCGAAAGGTGAAATCCCACCCAGGAAGAATAGTGCACAAGTTCTAAGGCTTGAACAAGTTTTGTTGACCCCCTTAGTGTATATTCGCGGTACATCAGACTTTGTTCATCAAAAAGTTCCTTCGTAATTTTGTAGCGAGCCAAAACTCTCGGGTGGTTAAATTTGCTCACAAAAAACAAGTATCGAGTCTTCTCTTTAACGAAATCCGGTTTATGTGTAGCTTCAATAAGAACGTGATTAACTTCCGGAAAATCGTAAAACTGGGTAAAGTTGCGGGAAAGTTCACACATTACGTTTCTTCCTGCATTTAGAGCCCCGATTAAGGGTCTGCCTCCGAAAAGAACGGGTAAATAACCATTCAGCCATTCGGCCTTCTCCTTTACATCCCAGATGTTTCGTATTTGCATAAGTTCAACTAGGGCAGAATTTATTTCCTCCTCCTGAATTTTTAAAACGCCGATCTTTGTCAATACGCCGGCAAGGGCACCTATCGAAATACCAAGTCCGGTCTTGGGAAAACCGGTCGGATTGGTGTCTTTGGGGTCTATAACGATATCCGAAATCTTGCCACCGGTTGAAATTCCGATCACTCTCGCACCTCTTTTTTTAGCATCCTCGTAACCCGAAATTGTTTCCTCCGTATTGCCGGAATAACTGTTGGCAATTACCAAGCTATCTTTATTGACCCACGAAGGAAGACCATAATCATTATGAATATCAATATCGATCGGGGCGCCAAAATCCTCTTCAAAAACTCCCTCCAAAATCTTGGCGGCATTACTGGAACCGCCCATGCCGTTAATTACAACGCCGTTAAGAGGAGATGCTATTTTTAAATCACAAGCCATTGCCTGCTGATATGCCTCTTTTATCTGGTCCGGGAAAAGCTCCAACGATTTTTGAACACCAAGGGAATCTAGGTCCATTATCTAATAATTCTTTAACTCCAATAATTTTTCCGTCAGCTCAAGTCCTCCCAAGTTTTGAATTTTTTCTGTGTAAAAATCCGCTTTTAACTCTTTAGGTTCAGTCGACACACTGATTCCGGAAACATCCACCATCGCCTGATCATTCGGGCCGTTAGCAATAGCCATGGTCTGTGAGACGTCAATGTTGAGATGTTTGCACAAATTTTTAAGTGCGGTTCCTTTGTTCAGCCTCTTTGGAAGTATGTCAAAAGCTTCTCCATTCCAGATTGCACAAAACTCGCCCTCGGGATCATTTTTTTTAAGAACATCGTAAACTTCAGGAATTTCTGAAAAAGCATGTAATGTTATCAAAAATTGTTTTGGTTCAAACGCTCTGAAATCTTTGACTTTACCTTCCAGACCTTGAAGGTCAACAAGAATATTTTTCATTTTAGTTAAAGTCCTTTCATCAAATTTCTCATGCTGAACAAGTCCCCCGTTTAATAAAGAGAAGATACCGATCTCGCTTATAAGGGCCATATTGTCCCAAAGAAGCTCAGAAAATACTTTCGTTAAGTACATTGAACTTCTGCCGCTATTGATTGCTACAAAGAAATACTTTTTAAGTTTGAGAATCGCATCTTTCATCTCCGGAGACAAATTCGATGTTTTTACTGTGAGAGTCGTATTTTCGGAAGTTTTTACTTCGCTGATCTCAGTGCCCTTTTTTATGGTAACGCCGTCAACGTCAAAGCAAATGAGTTTGATGTCTTTTATATCCTCTTTTGTTAACTCGCTTATTGGTTTCACTTTGGTCTATTTTAGTTTTTTAATGATAAGAAGGTCAAGGGCGGAAACTAAATTTGCCTTAGAGGTCTTGACTTCAATATCAATTTGAGCCAAGTCAGGAATTATATCCTTAAGTAATTCCTCGCTAAATTTTGACGACTGAGACTTAAGTTTTGAAATTCTCCATGATTGGTAAGGAATTGTCGAAGCGTCAGTCTTTACCCAATAAAGATCTCGAAAATGCTTCGCCATGACCGAAAAAACAAACTCAGGAGCTTCCGTTTTAACAACTTCATGCAGTTCGCGAATAACCTTTCCGGTATTGCCGGGGTACAAATTATCCAAAAAAGTCCAAATAATTTTTGCTAATTTAAATTCTTCGGTTTTTATATCTTTAGGGAGAATTTTCAGAAACGCTAGGGGTAGCGTACCCTCATGGTAAATAATCAGATTCCCCTGAAGTTGTGACTGTTTATTTAACCAAATTATTTCGTTCTTTGTTAATTTCAGATAATCGCGGAGTACAAAAAATCTCTCCTTTCCAAAAAGTGAAACTTGGGAAAGTATTTCACGCAAGCTCAACTTTGATTCGTCGAAATAAGTTATTTCCCAAGATCGGGTTTTCGCCACATCAATGAATTTAGTTAACCTATCGTAACTTTTTTTGACATCTTCTCCATGTAGGACAATTATTTTCACTTATTTCTTAAATATCTGCTTATTAATTCATCTACCTTACCTCTAAAGTTTCTTTTTCCATGCCTAATGTGAGGAATCAGGGCACCGGAGAAATTTTTGGGGATATGAGTAATCTCATGAAGAAGCACTTTATCCTTATCGGTTTCGGAAAGTTTATCAAAATGTTCTGAAATAACCTCAATAATATAACCGGGATCTACCCCTAAGGCACGTTGCCAAAGTGACGGTAGCCCCCATGTCCTGGCATACGCCCTCGTCTTGCTGTTTATTGATCTATACGTAAATACTCTGGAACAAATGATCCAATCGACTCCCGTTTGCTTAATCAAAAAGAGAATTCTTTTCTTGATATCCCGTGCGTCTGTCCACTCAATTCTTCCTTTGACCTTCGGCATATCAGGATCATAACATAAACCTATTCTACTTTGTAAACGTCGGCGCCGGCTTTTACAACTTCAACTGTCTTAAGACCGACAAATCTCCCTTTACCTGCAGACTCTACTTTTTCGTGCTCAATCTGAATAGATTCGACGGTTTGTTCAAACAAATCCTCACCACCCCTACTGAATTTTATTTTGTCTCCAACACTTAGTGTTGCACTCAGATCCACTATTGCTACACCGATTTTGTCATAAAAGTGTGAAACCGTTCCTACTTTAAACAATTTTACTCACCCCCTTCCAAGTGAAGTAGCCCCTTGGGCACTTCACGGAATCCCGTTGGATGCCGAAGGCTATCCAACTGGGACCTTCTTTCGCTTAAATAAAACTTTAATCTAGAGTTGATGTATCTTTTACCCCATGAGGTTTTCAAATACAGCTCTCTTCTTATAGCATCTTTACGATTGAGACATGATTCATAGTAGATTAGTTCAAATGGTATCCGAAACTTTGTAGAAGAAACTAAACCCGAATTATGCCTTTTTAATCTTTCGACCAAATCCTTTGTAGAACCCGTATAAAATATATTATCTTTTCGGCTCATCAAAATATACACATAATACATACTATTTCTTGACTATTTGGGTTTGGTTGTTTTCAGTTATCTTAAATGCATGGGTTAATGCTATGGCCAAAGCATCTGCTGCGTTATCAAAATGTGTCTTTTTATGCATTTCGCTTCTGACCCGGTTTCCTAATATTTTCCTGATATGTTTTTGTACTTCTTTTTTGTTTGCGCGGCCTGATCCGGTAATCATTTTTTTAATTGTGCCAGGCGCATACTCAGCAACCTCTACCCCCGCTTTGCTTGCGGCCAAAAGTAGCACCCCCTGAGCTTGGCCCACAGCTATTACTGTTTTTGCATTTGTGGAAAAAAAGATTCTCTCAATTACAAATATATCGGGCTTGTGTTTAAGAATTAATTTTGAAGTTTCTTCGTAAATAAAATCTAAGCGGTTTTCCTTTAATCCCTCTTTGGCAGTTTCGATTAAACCCCAGGTTACTACCTCGTTTCCCTTGCCGTTAAGACGTACCAGGCCGTATCCTGTTGTGGCTGTGCCGGGATCAATACCTAATATAAGCATACTTAGCTAGTTATACCACAAAAAAGAAAGCAGGCGGTAGTGTTCCATAAAGATAATGGTTGACGACTACCGCCTGTAATTTTTATTAGTGTCACAAGAGATTCTCTCAAGCAAATAAAAGAGATTCACTCCTGTGACACCTATTCCTAGGCACTTGGCTGCCCGGGAAGCTGGGTGGGAAGGATTTGAACCTTCGACCTTCTGATTAATACTCAGACGCTCTCCCAACTGAGCTACCACCCAAAATTGTGCACGAGCGGCCCTCGGCCTTTTTGTTGGTTCGTATACGACCAACAATTATCCTTGGGTGCCATTTCAGGCTCTACTCGCGCCCGTGCACAAAAGCAGGTGAGAGGATTCGAACCTCCGGCCTTCAGACCACTCACACCGTATGTGCGTGTAAGTATAAAAATCTGATGCTCCACCAGTTTGAGCTACACCTGCAGATTAAAAGTGCGAGACCGAATAATACAAGAACCATCCGTATTAGTCAACATTGACAATTCTCGAAGTAACTACTTGTCCGTTTGCAATTTCCAGGGCAACAACGTCAATTCTTAGTTTTATTGGTAGTCCCGGGTGAATCAAGCAATAATACTCTCCGGTTCTTTTTATTTTGTAAAGTTTTTGGGGTGTTACCGCTTCTTCCGGAGAACCAAACTTCTGGCTCCACCGAGCTTTAACCTCGACAAAAACCAAAACATCATTAAGTGTTGCAATTACATCAATCTCCCCAAATTTACTTCTGAAGTTTCGTTCAACAATTTTATAGCCTTTAGCTCGAATGAATTCTATGGCGTAGTTTTCAGCCAGGTTACCAAGCTTACTTGTTACCTTTTTTCGAAGAAGCACTCTTTATGTTAGCACGAAGTGAAGCTCTTTTAAAAATCATTTCAACCTCTGTTGGAGATTTACTACGAGTATAATAAAGTTTGGCTCGCTTCACACCTGAAACCCCGCTCTTAACCACAACTATTTTTTCAAGTGAGGGCAGCTCAATGGGAAAAATTCTCTCAACCCCAATTCCGCCTTCGGCAATTCGTCTGACCGTAAATGTCTTCCCGGGAGACCTGCCTTTAATTCCAATGACCATTCCTTCAAAAAATGACTCACGCGATTTAGAGTCAGCCTCCTTTATTTTTTGAATAACCCTAATCTTATCTCCAACTCCAAACTCCACTTCTTTGACTTTAATTTTAAGTGCCATAGTCAGTTATTATACGTTGGATTCAGCGTCTCGGCAATAGCCTTGGCTAAAGTCTCGTTCCAGGCTATCTTAAAAGGAAGGCGGACGCGTCTTGAATGTTCAAATACAAGGTAAGCCGTTTGGTCACCAAGATTATTTGTAAAAAGTTCCTTAAGCTTTCTTAAAGATCCGGGGTCTGTCTCTTTTGGGATTTTAACAAAAACTTCACGATCCTTCTTTTCTCCCACACTCGCCATGGTTTCTATGGAACTAACTAAAAGATTCGGCGCATCATCCCGAACATCGACTCTGCCGGTAATAAGCAGTGGCTGTCCTTCTGTCCAAAAGTCGCGTGTTTCTTTAAAGACTTTTGGGAAAACGACAAGATCAATAACTCCCGTTCCGTCATTTGCCTTAGCAAAAGCCATTTCCGCGCCGGATTTCCTGGTTACTATTATCCGCACCTCAGTTAAAACACACGCCACTTTCACCATGTCAGGATACCCCTCCTCGGCCGAAATTTCATAAATTTTATGAGTTGACTGATATTCCAGAGGGCCGATAATTTCGTTTATCGGTTTCGCGGAGAGGGAAAAACCCAAAAGCTGGCGTTCCAAAGTTTGAAGCTCGTCATCCGGAAACTCCACGACGTTCTCAATCGAAATAACTTCCACTCCAATATTTTCTTTTACATCACCCGCCGCAAAAAGCCCTGGCTGATTATCGTTTCCTTTAGGTTTAACCATTTTCTCTCTCACCTTGTCCATAGAGGCTAAGAGTGCCGCTCTTCCGCCAAATTTACCTAAAGCCCCGACTTTAATAAGGCTTTCTAATACTTTTTTATTTACTTTTCTTCCGTCAACCCGACCTATTAAATCTGAAAATGAATTAAAAGGTCCGACCTTCCTGGCTGACAATATTGCTTCGATAGCAACTCCGCCTACATTTTTAACGGCTGAAAGGCCAAATCTTATTGCTTTATTGTAAGAAGATTCTTTATCTTTAAAAATAATAAAATCTATATCGCTTACATTAATATCAGGTGGAAGGACTCTTATTTTCATTCTTCTGCACTCGTTAACTGCCGCGGACACCTTGTCTTTATCAGAACTCTCTGCCGTAAGTAGGGCCGTCATGTATTCAACAGGGAAATTTGCTTTCATATAAGCCGTGTAATAGGCAACCATTCCGTAAGACGCAGCGTGCGCCTTATTAAAACCATAGGCTTGAAACGGTTCAAAAAGCATCCAAAGATCCTCCGCAAATTTATGAGTTTGCCCGTTTGCAATAATCCCTTCTGTAAATTTGCCCTTTTGCGCAGCCATTTCTGTAGGAATTTTCTTTCCTACTGCTTTTCTAAATTTATCCGCCTCTTCCCAAGTGTATCCGGCCAAGTCAATCGCGCAAAAAAGGAGATCGTCCTGGTAAACAAGAAGTCCGTAGCTTTCACCCAAAAACTTTTCCATTCGCGGGTCCAAATACTTTGTAAGCCTCGGGTTATTTTTTCTTTTAATATACTCGGGGATTACAGCTATGGGGCCGGGTCTATATAGGGCAACCATCGCCATCAAATCTTCAACGCGGTTTGGTTTAAGATCTTTAAGATATTTAGTCATTCCACCGCTGGCAAGTTGAAAAACCCCCATCGTTTCACCACGGGTCAGCATTTCGAAAGTTTTTGTATCATCCAAAGGTATCTTATAAACATCTATCTTTTTACCGGTTTCCTTAGCAACAATATCTATAGCAGAACCCAAGATGGATAAATTTCTAATGCCCAATATGTCAAATTTTATAAGACCTACGTCCTCACAGGCATGCATTTCGTACTGAGTTATTACTTTTTCTCCTGATGGTTCCCTCTGAACCGGTGAAAAATCGGTAATATCTGTAGGAGCTACCACAACACCTGCTGCGTGTACAGAAACATGACGCACTGATCCCTCTACTTGCATTGCCAAATCAAGTATTTTTTTAGTATCGGCGTCGGAGTCATAAAGACTTTTAAGCTCCGAAACATCTTTTAACGCCGCTTCGATCGTAACAGGAAATCCCTGTTTGGGAGGGGGAATAAGTTTTGAAACCCTGTCTCCGTTGGAGTATGGATAACCTAAAACCCTTGCAACATCCCGTACTGCGCCCCTGCTTAACATTTTTCCAAAAGTACAGACTTGAGCCACTCTATCTTTTCCGTAAGTATTTGTTATGTAAGCAAGAATTTCATCTCTCCTGTCGTCAGCGATATCTATATCTATATCCGGCGGACTGGGTCTATAAGGGTTTAAAAACCTTTCAAACGGTAAATAATAGGTTAAAGGGTTTACCGTTGTAATACCCAGTGCATAAGATACAAGGCTTCCCGCGACAGAGCCTCTGGTATTTGTAATTATTCCTTTTTCTCTGCACCATTGAGTTAAATCGCGGACTATAAGAAAATACGGTGAAAATCCCTTTTTATCAATAATATCAAGCTCGTAGGCTAGTCTGTTTTTTGCTTCTTTATCTATATTAGGAACTTTTAACAGAAGATTTTCGTAAGAAAGTTTTTTTAACTGCTCACTGGCGGTAACTCCTTTTGGTAAAGGAAACTTCGGGAAACTCCACGAGCCCAAACTTAATTCAACTCCGCATTTATCCGCAATCTTGACAGTGTTTTCTAATGCGTCAGGAAGATCAGGAAATAAAGCCTCCATTTCTTTGGGGGAGCGGATGTAAAACGTTTGCGTATCGATATACCTTAAACGTTTAGTGTCGCTAATGTTTTTGCCTGTCGCCACGCAAACTAAAGCATCCTGGGCAAAAGCATCTTCCTGTTTTATGTAATGAGCGTCGTTTGTTGCAACAAGCGGAATTCCCAGCTCACGGCTAAGTCTGACAGCTCCGCCAGTCCATTTCTTCTCGCTTTCCTGAAAACCAAGAACGATAGATTTAATCTCCGCATTGGGAGCCTTGAGCGTCCATTTTTCATTCTCGTGACGCTGAATTTCCAGATAATAATCATCCTTAAAGGTATCTAAATACCATTCAGCTGTTTTTTTGGCGGTTTTGTAATCATCGCTAATTAAACTTTTTCCGATTTCCCCCTGAGGGCAGGCTGAGGTTACAATTAAACCTGCAGAATATTTTTTGAGGGTTTCCCTGTCAAATCTTGGACGATAGTAATAACCTTCCAGATGGGAAATTGAAGAAAGCTTCATCAGATTTTTGTAGCCCTCGTTGTTTTTGGCCAGAAGTAATAGGTGAAAATTTTGAAGTTTCCCGCGTTCCGGTCTGTCATGTAAATCACCGGCTGTAATATAACCTTCCATACCGAGTATTGGTTTTACGCCTTGTTTTAGGCCTTCTTTATAGAATTCAACCGCTCCGTACATTACCCCGTGATCAGTAATAGCTATAGAGTCCATCCCCAGTTCTTTAACATGCGTAAAAAGTTTTTTGATATTGCTTAAGCCGTCCAAAAGCGAGTATTCTGTGTGAACGTGGAGATGGACAAATTTAGACATTATTTTGTTTATATTGGATTATTCAAAAGCTCAATCGGAACTCCATCCATGGATTTAATTATTACTGTGCCCAAATGTATTAGTATTTCGGGATCGCCCAATTGAGGGTCTGGGTGGGGATTAATCGAATGATCTATTTTAAATCTGGAATTTTCCCTTAAAGCTCTATCTGTAATTTCGGTTAATATTTTAAATGACGCCACCACTCTTTCCGAGTTTTTTTGATACCGATTTTTATTTTGGATGTCTACAACAATGTCTATATCTTTTCGTGGCCATTTTTTTGTAACAACACCCCCAACCACCTTGGTCTTAATTGTATATTTTAATTCTACAGCGGATTTTTTTAACAAACTTACCAACTCATCAACATTGTTTTTTTCATTCTCGGGTATCTGTAAATATTCAAATTCGCTTTGCCTATCACTCATTTTTGTATCCTTTCTAAAAGTTTCTCCCGAACTAATTGCGGATTTCCTTTTCCTTTTAATTCTTTTTGCACCATACCGATTAAAAAGCCTACCACATTTCCGTTTCCGACTTGATAGTCGGCAACTGCCTTTTCATTCTCAATTATTACACTTTTCACGACATTTTCAACATCATCATCTGAAGCATATTGCACGTTTGATATTTCCAATATTCTTTTGACCAGTCCTGCCGGCTCGGGATATTTCTCATCCAGTTTCTTATTAACCATTAAATCAGCAACTGTCTTTGACGATACCCCGTAATTATCCTGAACGAGTGAAACGAGTCGAAGGACTTCCTCAAAATATTCCGAGCGGACTTTGTCGGAAACCAAGATGTTAATAAAATCTTTTGAAATTCCGTAATCTTTCTCAAACCTGGTCCTTTTATCTCCAGGCAATTCAGGTATCTGATCTTTGACAGTCGAGATCTGATCCTCAGTGAAACTGACAGGAGGAAGATCCGGATCCGGGAAATATCTGTAATCGTTAGCTTCTTCTTTTACTCTTTGCAAAAATGTCGTATGTTTAGTTTCGTCGTAACCTCTTGTTTCCTGGGCTATTCTTTTACCACTCCGCAAAAGCTCTTCCTGCCGTTTAAGTTCCGCAGTAATCGCTTTCTCCAAGAATCTAAACGAGTTAATATTTTTTAATTCGACTTTGTAATTGGGTAAACTTCCATCATTCGAAAGTGAAATATTGGCTTCCAACCTCATTGAACCCTTTTCCATATCGGCATTGCTGATATCAAGGTAGCGGGAAATTAACTGAACTTCTTTAAGAAAAGAAATAATGCTTTGGGTGTCATGAAATTCAGGTTCGGTAACTATTTCCATAAGCGGAACGGAGCTTCTATTGAAATCGATCAAAGAAGATTGAGCTCCGTCAATGGTTTGGTGAACAAGCTTACCCGTATCTTCTTCCAAATGTACTCGCCTTATTTTAATTTCAAATTTTGAATTTATTTCGGATTTCGGATTTAGGATTTCGAATTTCCCTTCTTGGCAGAAGGGTATGTCGTACTGGGAAATCTGATAACCCTTGGGTGAATCAGGATAAAAATAATGCTTTCTGTCGAATTTGCTAAATAGATTAATTTTTGCATTCATTGCCAATCCAAACTTAATCGTGGAGATTATGGCATCATAATTTACATAGGGCAACGCGCCCGGAAGCCCCAAACATACGGGGCAAACTTGGGTGTTAGGAATTTTACTAAAATGATCAGCACTGCATCCGCAAAACAATTTACTTTTTGTTGCAAGTTCTATGTGCGCTTCAAGACCTATTACAGGGATGTATTTATTTTTCATTATATCCAGTTACAAATTTTTCCTTAATCATTGTGTCGCCGTGTTTCTTGGAATAAACCAATACTGCCCCCGTACCCAAAGCCAAAATAGAAAGCATTGTGCGTATACCAAAAAGTTCCGTAATTGCCCCGGAAAAAAGTACAGGGAACACGGAAACTATAGTAACCAAAAAGTATAAGTTGCCAAAGACTCTGCCTCTTAGCCAAAGCGGTGTAGCAGACTGAAGATATGTAAGTGTTGGTAAGTTTATAGATACAAAACTAAACCCTGCTAATACTAATAACATCGGCGTGATAATTACTCTGTAGAAAAGAGGCACAACAGGTACACCCAGGCTTATAAGCAAAACAGATGCCATTATTCCGATGAGTGCGCTTTCTATGATTTGCTTTTTTCTGTATCCATTTTTTATCAATCTCGGTATGTAAATCGAACCCAATATTGCGCCAATTCCTGCAGGTATGACGATTGAGACTCCCGAAAAATTCACTGATATTCCCAAAATTTGCACCGCAATAACAGGAAGACTCACAACTATTATCGCTAGACTTGCCTGCAATCCCAATAAAAGCAAAAGCGGGTAAAGTACTGATTTGTTTTCTTTGATAAACACATATCCTCCAATAGCGCTATCAAAAAAAGCTTTGAGAGCCTTTTCAAACTCTTCAGGTATTTTCTTTCCGGGCGTTGTCTCTTTCAGAAGACTTGTACTTACAAAAGCAACAAATAGAAATATGCTGCAAAGAATTAGCGCTCCGTCAAACCCAATGAATCTTTGTATTATTCCCGCAAATCCAAAACCAAATATCAATGACGCCTGGGAAGTGAGAAAAAATATGCTGTTGGCCTGAGGCAGATCATCTTTAGAAGCAGTGGAAGGTAAATATGCAGACTCTGCGGGTACATAAAATTGGTTTAGAAGCGAATAAATAAGGACTACGGCATAAAGAATAAATATTGACTGCTGGTTTACAAAAATCGTGAGAAAGATTGTTATTGCCTGAAGCAAGTTTGCGATCATTAAAACTTTACGCCTGCTTACCAAGTCTACCGTTGCTGCCCCGATTGGACCGAATACCAGAGCGGGAAGCGCGTATGCAACCCAAAGAAGAGAAGTTGCAATAGAAGAGCCGGTAACCGCATATAGTTTTGCCAAAAGCAAAAAATTCATAATATTTATGGTGACTTGAGACAGAATTTGCGAGGTCCATAAATATCTAAAATTAGATTTTGCTATTATATTTTTGAAATCGTTTGGCATAATTAAAACCTTTCGTAAAGTTTTCCTAATTCAAAAAGTACGGGTTCAGAAAATCTTGGACCTATCAACTGAAAACCTAAAGGCAACCCCTGCTTGTTTTTTCCGTTGGGAACAGCCAAACCGGGAATTCCTGCCAGATTTGCAGGGGCAGTTAAAATATCAGCAAGGTACATCTTTAAAGGATCACTTGTTTTTTCTCCCAATTTAAAGGCTGCCGTAGGGGAAACGGGTGCAATAATAGCATCAACTTTAGAAAACGCTTCATTAAAATCCTGGATAATGAGTGATCTTACCTTTTGAGCCTTTAGATAGTAGGTATCGTAATACCCGGCAGACAGTACGTAAGTTCCAAGCATTATTCTTCTTTTTGCCTCATCACCGAATAAGGCTCTATCTTCTCCATATCGGATTCCCTCATACCGACCCAAATTCGATGACACTTCTGCAGGTTGAATAATGTAATAAACTTCTACTGCATGTTTTGTGTTTGGAAGACTAACATCAACCAGTTCAACACCCTTCTTTTTTAAAATTTGGGACGCTTCAATTACAGACTTTTCCACTTCCCGGTCAAGTCCTTCAGCAAAATACTCTTTGGGAATGCCAATTCGTAACTTGTGATTGGTGATTGGTAATTGGTGATTAGTGACAGTTGCATCGTACCCATCTTGGCCTTTAATAACATTAAATACGGTTTCAACATCGGTGACACAGTTTCCGAATACGCCGGGGCAATCAAGCGAACTGGCCATCGCAATAATTCCGTACCGCGAAACCGCCCCGTAAGTGGGCTTTAATCCGACAACTCCGCAAAAACTGGCAGGCTGTCTTACTGAACCCCCCGTATCCGTCCCTGTTGCAATAAGCGTTAGTCCTGCCGAGACTGAAGCCGCTGAACCGCTACTTGAACCACCCGGAACATAATCTTTATTATTTGGATTTAAAGTAGGGCCAAAATCGGAATTTTCTCCGCTTGCGCCATGCGCCCAGGCATCGCAATTGGTTTTACCGATCATGATGGCGCCGGCTTTTTCCATCCGCGCCACTACTGTGGCCGAGTAAACCGGAACATAGCTTTCCAAGATTTTGGATCCGGCAGTTGTTCTAACTCCTTTTGTCAAAAACAAATCTTTATGCGCAACCGTAACTCCAAGAAGCGGCAAATCCTGTAAACTTGAATCAATTAGTTTGGCCTTTTTATATGCATCCTCACTAGAAACTGAAATAAAGGCATTTAGACCTTTGTTCTTTTCAATTCTGGCCAGATACTCATCAACCAAATTCACCGCTGAGAACTTCTTCTTCATAAGTCCTTCTTTTGTTTCCTTTATGGTTACTGGTAATTTGCTTATCATTTTAATCTATCTATTTGCTTACATCGGCTGATGCTGATATTTGTAGATTTGCTTATTCTACTTATCAGTTCTCTCCGTAAGGATTGCACCGACTTTAAAATATCCATTGTATGTTTCCTCAGTCCCGCTTAATGCCTCATCTTGACTTAATGACCCATCACTCACTACTCGATCCTCGCGGAAGACATCAACAAGACCCGTAGTTTGGCTGGTTGCATCAACTTTTGAAGTGTCAATTTTACTAAGGTTTCCGATGTAATCAACGATAGTAGAAAGCTGGGGAACAAATTTTTTGACTTCGTCCTCCGTCAAGTCCAACTTTGCCAACTCGGCAATGTGTAAAACGTCCGTCTTGGTCAACTTTGCCATGCCATAATAATAGCCGACTTACTGCATATTTTGAAGAGCCTTACAATCAAAGCATTGATTGAAGGGCTCTTATACGGGCAAGTGTGGGAGGGTGGGTGTTAAAAAGTCCCGCAAAAGTACTGACAGCTTTGTTTACTTCTCCCTTGAAAGGATTAACAATGTAAAGATGGGCGGTTGCTTTATTTGCCGCTTCAAGGGGTTCAATATCCAGTGAAATCTTTTTAAGTGCACCAATCAGTCCCTGCGGCTGGCGTGTAATTTCAACAGACCCGCCATCCGCCATAAACTCACGCCTCCGGCTTATTGCCAGTTGAATCAGGGTTCCGATAATCGGAGAGAGAATGGCAAAAACAATTCCGAGAATGATAAAAATTGTACCTGCGCCCTCCCTGTCTCTGTCTCTTCCTCCGTTTCCCCAAAACATACTGCGGGTAAACCAATCACCCAATAGCGCAACAAGCCCTACCATTACGGCAACTACCGCCATAAGACGTGTGTCATAATTTTTTATATGAGTTATTTCATGAGCCAAAACGCCTTCAAGCTCTGTTCTTGTCAGTTTTTCCAATAGTCCCGTGGTTACACAGATTACGCCGTGATTCAGATCTCTTCCCGTTGCAAATGCGTTTGGCGCCGAATCATTAATAACATAAAGTTTTGGTCTTGGAATTCCTGCTCCTATGCACAAATTTTCGACAACGCTTTTATATAGTTTATCCTGCTCTTTTCCTGCAGGTCTTGCCCCGGAAATTCCGAGTACAATTTTGTCCGAGTAATAATAACTGACAAAGCTGGATACTCCGGAAATAATAAGAGCCACTCCAAAATATCCAAACCCACCCGGTGCATATCCCATGTAATACCCAAAGGCATTAGTTAGAACATAGACAGCGCCAAAAACAAATACAACAAACAACGCCACTATCACGGCGCTTTTGATTTTATTACTCGTCCGAACTTCGTAAATATTCTTCATGTCAAATCCAGATACTTCCGTGTTTCATCTACATTCCTTGGAAGACTTAATAAATCCTCGTCTTGAAGCAAAAAAAACAGGCTATATGTACAACCCTCCAATAATTCATCAGACAGCTCTTTATTGAGACAAATAATTTTCTTTAAAACGAGCGATGCTTTTTGATAGTTGCCGTGAAGAACAAGTTCCAATATTATCTTGCTTGGTTCCAAATTATTCTTTTCTGCCAATGCAAAATCTACAACATTGTCAACGTGCCCGTCTCGAATCAATATCAACTCTTCAGGCAACAAAAGTTTGGTAGCTGATTTCTCCCACGGCCAAAAATCCTTCTTCGTTGGATTGCGAAAATCTACTTCCATAGTTTTACTTAAGATTAACCTTTGGAGTTTTCATTTCACTACCCTTGACATTAAATGAATCTCCCTCCGACGGTGTTTCCAAACCTTTTAAGACTTCAAAATGAAACATATCCGCCACCAACTTACTTGGGAACGTGACTCGCTTAACATTGTAATCGGCGGTTAGGTCGATTAGGAGGCGGCGCGCGTACATAACTTTATCGGATGTATCTCTAAGCTCGTCCATAAGTTGTCCTACGACATTATCAGCTTTAAGCTGTGGATTACTTTCAACTACAATTTGTAATTTTGGTAAAATTTCAGAAATTTTTTTTGATGCATCTTTACCTGCCGCCATTAACTTTCTAGCATCAGATAGCATTTGCATGATTCCTTTTTCGTGTGTTAGGTATCCTTTGACTGAACTTTCCAAATTTGGAATAAGATCAACCTGCCTTTTAAGCTGATTCCCAATTTCTTGAATAGAAGCTTTAATTCTGGCCTTGCTTGATACAAAGAAGTTATAAACAGAAACAACCCAAAGTATTACTAAAACTACTGCTACTAATAATATTGTTGTTATATTCATAAATTAATCACCCCGTTTCAACTCTTTTTTAAATCCCTCTAATGAGGAACAGTTTATCACATTTTTCTTTTCTGCCCAACCTCTTCTGGCAACGGAAACTCCCCAAATCATGTTATTCATTCCGTCAATGTGGTGTGCATCTGTTCCCAACGTTAATTTCACACCAAGTTTCACGGCTTCGCGAACTAAAGTATCGGGAAGATCGAGCCGCATCGGGTCGCAGTTAATTTCAATCCATTTATTGTTTTCTAGACAAAAATCAAATATTTCGGGCCAATTAAGTTCAGCTCCTTCCCGTTCATTAAGCTTTCTGCCTGTGGGATGAGCAAAAATTTTTACTTTGGGGTGGGCTAGGGCAGTGAGAACGCGTTTGGTTTGTGCGTCTTTCTCAATACCAAAGCTTGAATGAATTGACACAAGGGCAAAATCCAAAGTTTCAAGTCCGGCTTCAGGAACAGGGAGACTCCCATCGGGTTTAATGTCTATTTCAAGGCTATTAAAAACTTTTTTTAACCCCGCGTAGCCCTGAGCGAAGTCGAACGGGCGAAGTGGGGTTGAACCTATTCGATTATATTTTATACTCATATTTTTAATTGAGTAATTAATCTGATCAACTTTTTCACTGTGGCCATCCGAAGTTTCACGAAGGAGGCCGCGACGAATTCTGTCATTAAGTTTATCAACTACTTCGCGTTTGCGCTTTAGAATATCAATAATTTGAATATCTGTATGTCCTTTTTGACTGGGATTATGTTCCGTAAAGGCCAGATATTCATAGCCTAAATCTCTCCCCTTCCCGATTATTTCTTCCATTGAACTTTCACCTAAGTCATGACTGGTTTCAATATCAAAGCTTGAATGAATCTGAAGGTCTGCCTTAACATTATCCAGTTCGACTAACTTTGGTAGACCATTAGGTTTACCCTGAGCCTGTCGAAAGGCAGCTTCGATTTCCCCTGTATCCTCCCTCAATTCCGGTTCGATATAATCAAGACTCAAGTGTTTATAGAATTCCTCCTCCGTCTTAAATGTTTGGAGCTTGGAATTCGGATCTTGAGATTTACGGATGCCGTACTCGGAAAGGCTTAGGCCTTTCTTGAGCGCAAACTCACGCAACGCTATGTTGTGGTGTTTTGAGCCTGTAAAATGCTGCAAAAGAGCTCCGTAAGACTCCACAGGCTGGACCATAAGATCAATTTGAACCCCACCGGGTACCAAAATAGAAGCTGTATGCTCCCCTTCTTCAATAATCTTTTGGGTTTTGGGGTACTTTGTAAAGTAGTCAAGAACACCTGGGCCATCATCTGTGACAATAGCGAGGTCAATATCCCCTACCGTGCTGGCCTTGCGTCTGAGGCTGCCTAGCGGGTCCACACGCTTAACTTTGGGGTTCTTGACTAAATAATCCATAATTTCCCCGGCAATCATGGAAGCGTAAGGCAACAGGTGTCGTTTAGCTTTCTTTTCCAGTTCATAAACCTCCTTAAGCTTTTCTTCGACCAAAGGGCGATCACCTTGAGCGATAAGTCGAAGGGCTGTTTTTATCCCAATTCCGGGAAGTTCCATCAACTTAAAAGCTTCCTTGGGAATTCCCTTCATCAGATCTTCAAAATGTTTTGATTTCCCGGTTCTAAAAAGTTCATCAAGATGTTCTGCTATGCCAGGACCTATTCCCGGAACGTCAGTCAGTTTTCCGTCATCCCAAAGATCCTTAAGTTCGCTTGTCGCATGTTCCACGGCATCTGCCGCCCTTTCGTAGGCGATTATTTGAAATTTGAATTTTTGACTGTCCTGAAGCTGATATGAAGCTGCCACGTCCCTTAGAAGTTCTGCAATTTTGAGATTGGTTAGAGTTTGGGTACTCATAACTAATTATAGCAACCACTGCCAAGAAGAATGCTACTATTTACGCGAGTCGAGAATTTGCTGCTTTAAGTTTTTTCCATCGGCCTTAAAAAAGAAGTTTATAGCCCTACTTTGGTGATTTCTCACAAAATCTGCGTTCACTTGGGCCATTTCGGCAGTGGTGGGTATTACGCAATCGTTTGCGTAGGCGGCTCTAATGTCGTGAGCCATAGCCACAATTATTCTTTGCTGTGCTTCTGGAAGCTCTGCTAAATCTCCGTTAAGTACTGCTCTGTCTACTGAAAATGCGATACCTCTTTTTGCGTCTTCTACTACTTCCTCAATAGATTTATGCTTTACGGCACTCTCAATCATCTCAAAATTATTATTATCAAAAGCATACAACCGGTCAAGGGGAAAAAAATACCCTCGGAGCTTGGAAAAAATGCTATAAGCATTCAATCAAGACGAGGGTCTTCACAACGAATGTTGTGGCTAAAAGTATGTAAGAATGAACCGAAATGCGTCAAGAACAAATAATATAAAACCGACACATGCCGTTCCTCCTCCAAATAGGATACCTAGTAAAGAAAGGCACCCAACTCCAGTGTTATTGTTGGTTATTTTTGCTGAAAAACCACCAACATAGACCATGATAAACCCAAATACTAAACCTGAAACACACAATACTAATCCAATTAACATTTGAAACTCCTTTTAAAACAAGATTTCAAAAAAGACGCAATATTGTCTTATTTGATAAAGGAAATATAGCAGAATTATTCTTAAAAGTCAAGTATTATGGGGTGCTTTGGGAGTCTTTTCTTTATCTTGTTCCAATTTTTGTTCATGTATCCTGATTTCATTTGCAATCTGCACATCAAAAGGTACGATTGGTAAATCATCTTCTACCGACACCGGCCCATCCTTGCTTTTTCGTCTTGGCAATTTATTTCTTTTTATAGCTCTTTCCAACACTGCTCGTGCCTGTTTATCAGTTAAACCGATTGTTTGTTTTTCACTCATAT
>CAZCNT010000004.1:45687-46967 GCA_964500695.1 uncultured Gammaproteobacteria bacterium
AACACTGCTCGTGCCTGTTTATCAGTTAAACCGATTGTTTGTTTTTCACTCATATCAGCTTTCCTTTGCCCGGCTTTCAGGAATACAAACTTTCGTTGCATCTGTGAGTAACTCTGTAATTTTACATCGTCCTTCCCGAAAAGCTTCGCACGATTGAGGAGTGCATAATGGCATTTTTTGCATCAATTCAATAATATCAAGCATTGCCATTTTGTTTTCAAATACTTCTAAAGGGATAGTTTGATGAGATTTTTGAAATCTATGTGTCATGTTTTGTTATTATAATAAAGTTCTAAGCGGAGTCAAAGGTCGAGTTTTGAATTCGTAATGTTTGATTGCATGTAAAGATTGTGCTAAATTACCACCATGCCTGAACACATTCAAGTTACTGAAGGTCCGGGACTACCAGAAATCTACGTCGATTTTAAAAACAGTCAAATTTTATCTGCTTTAACCGGTGAGGTAATATCCACAGTTAACGGTCAGAAAGATGAGCAAGTGGTCCTTGGCATTGTTTTCTCAAAAGTTTCTAGTCACTTCACCCATAGGAAGGAAGTTGAAGTCGACAGGCTTATCCCCAGACAAGGGTTAGAAACAGTCTCGTTAGAAAGATTTCTTGAGAAAAAAGCGGGCAGTTGTGTACAAACAACACTAACTTTTAGAGCAATCGTGAATAGTCTTCATGAAAATGGTTTGCTAAAAAATATTGGTAAAGATGAATATTTCCGGGGAGACAGATATTCCCACGTATGGTTTGAGTATCCAACAAGCGGGGGGTTTCTTTGTATCGATATTGTTAACAATTTTATTGGTCCAAAACAAGATTACGAAGAGCGAATACTAAATGACCTAATTGAAAGTGCTTACTATTGAGACGCCTCAGTATACTAAGTAAGAGCTAGTATCACATTGAGAATTAGAATTAATCTTTTAAAGTGACCTTAAGCATTTGTTTTAATCTTCTCCAGCCTGCTGTTGTCTTAAAATATTTTTCACAAGCTAATGCGTCTTTTTTGGAAACAAATCCAGAGTAGAACATTAATTTGTAAGGAATATTAGGTTTTGTTGCCTTATTTTTACCGTTATTATGACTTTTTAAACGTTCTTTTAGATTTGGAGTATAGCCAAGATATAACTTTTTGTTTTTGATACTCCGAAGAATATAGAAGTAGTACATTTCTTTAAGGCGTCCACATTTGTCTCACTTTATTCGCAAACGTGGCTCGCTACGTTCAGTTTACATGAATGGTGGCAGGCTACGTTCAGTTTACATGAATGGT
>CAZCNT010000005.1:0-45145 GCA_964500695.1 uncultured Gammaproteobacteria bacterium
CTGCAGTATTTCATGGATGAAGGAGGAATGTCGCAAATGTCCTTGACTTATACAAAAACTTGACATTCAACTAACCGCGCGTTTAAAATAACAACTAACTGTATGTCAAATGAAGAATTGGAACCTGTAGTAGTAGTGAAACCGGCAACCGGAAGTTTAGAGGAAATGAGGAAACAACAGGAGATATTGCAGGATGTATTTCGGAGGGCGGCAGAAGGACACCCCCAACACGTTAAGATTGGCGATAACGAGTTTGTTGTCGACCAAACAGGCGGCTCCGGAGTGTATATGAAGCCTGTTGAACAAATTAAATTATAAGCGCGCCTCAGTAAGAGTTATTGATATTTCTTTTTCATTTCCGTCACGCCAAATGGTAAGTTTTAGGCTCTCTCCTACTTTTTTTCCACTTACAATCTTGGTTAGTCCCCCGTTTGTATCCGTCAAGGCTTGTCCGTCGGTTTTAAAAATGATATCCCCCCGCATTATTCCGGCCTTCTCTGCAGGAGAACCGGGGGCGACATTGACAACATATGCTCCCTGCGGAACTTGATTTAAAAGCGCTGCCTGAACGCTTAACATCTGGTATTCAGCCCCAAGATATGCCTTTGCCGGAAACTTCCCGTCTTGTTTATAGATATTAAGCGCATCTTTAACTGTATTTATCGGAATCGAAAAGGCAATATTGTTGGCACCTTGGGCAACTGCAACGTTGATTCCTATTACTTGCCCAAGTGAATTCAAGAGAGGGCCACCCGAGTTTCCCGGGTTAATTGCAGCGTCGGTCTGAATTACATTATCTAATCTTTCCACATAACCCTGGAAAACACTTCCCGCGTCTATTCCCCTCCCAAGTCCTGAAATAACCCCGGTTGTAACCGTATTTCTAAACTCCCCAAGTGCTGTCCCTATCGCAATAACAAACTGTCCAACTTGAAGATTACCCGAGTCACCCAGCTCGACCGGCTTAAGAACTTTTCCTCCGCTACTTGCTTCTGCCGGATCTATTTTAATAACAGCAATGTCGTTATTAGGATCTCTACTAATTGTTTTTGCATCAAAACTACTTCCATCGCTTGTGGAAACTTTATAAGCCAGAGCCGTATTGGAAACTACGTGTTTATTCGTAACAATCAGTCCATCACCACTCACCACAAAACCGCTGCCAATGTCCTGGGATGTGCCGCCGGTTGTTCCTTGAGAGAAACCTCCAAACGGGGAAAATTGTATTATATTTCTTTTAGGGGAAACGGCAGAAACAGTAACCACCGAAGGACCGACGGTTTTAACCACGTCAATTACATCACTTTCTTCATTCACTATTTTTTGCTGGACTATTGAAGCTGCCCTGGGGAACAACTTATCAAGAATACTAAAACCCAAAACTCTATCGGCAATGGCTCCGGACGCCAACGAAGCCAAAACCACCACTGATACCGCCACTATAATTGCAAACTTATTGTAATTTCTTTTCATGAACTCTAAATTTAGAATTCAGGGTTTAGAGTTTAGAATTTCTATGGCCCCATCCAGTTGAATGTCAGTCTTATCGGTATCCTTAGCTACCAGGGTGACGTCCGGTATTAAACCTTTTTCGTGCACCCAAGTGCCATTTGGCGTCAGCCATTTCGCGGTCGTAACATGCAGCCCGCTTCCCCGAGCAGTCTCTATCGGCTCCTGAATTGTACCCTTGCCAAAACTTTTTTCACCAATTAATTTAATTTTCTTCTGATCCCTTAGGGCTCCCGATAATATTTCCGAAGCGCTGGCACTTCCCCCGTTAATAAGAACTACAACCTTGTATTTCATCAACTTTCCAAGCCTTGTAGATTTATATTCATTTCTTGTTCCGTCTCCGTTCTCCTGAATTACAACCGTTGTTCCTATCGGAACAAAATCACTTGCGAGGTCAACCGCGGACTGCAAATACCCACCGGGGTTATTTCTAAGATCAACTATTATTCCTTTAATCTCAGGCTTTACCAAAATCGCATTTACCACTTTATCCCATTCTTTAGCAGTTTCGGCTCCGAATTTGCTGATCTTAATATCAGCAATATCTTTGTTATCACCAACAAAGTTGAGAGTTACAGAATCAATATTAAGTTTGGCGCGGGTCAGATCAACAACAATTGGCGTTCCTACCCCTTCACGAACCAAGGTCAAAGTTACAATAGTTCCGGCAGGGCCGCGGATTGCGGCGACGGCGTCCGGAAGACTTATACCATCAGTACCTATGTCAATATTTTTCTTTACATCTTCAATGTGAATAATGTAATCCCCGGGTTTTACTCCCGAAGCCTCTGCCGGAGAACCGATAAGAGGAGAAACTACCGCAAGACGGGCCGCCCGAAAGCCTATTTCAATACCAACTCCTTCAAAGCTCCCACCCAAGTCTTCGTTAACCATCTTGTTTTGAGTCGGAGGCAAAAACATTGAATAAGGATCTCCAATTGCCGAAACCATACCGCTTATGGCCCCGTAGACCATCTTTTCGGGAACCAGGCTCCCTTTATTGTAATATTTAGAAGATAATATGTCCCAAATCTGCCAGAAAAGAGAAAAGTCAACATTTTTGTCCACCGGAATTTGTCTTGAAACAGTTACATGAAGGGCCTTGTCTACTTCTGCTTTATAACCGGCAACTCCAAGATAGTAACCTCCTCCAAAAACGACACCGATTAAAAGGGTTGTAAGAATAAAATTTCTCACTTTGGAGAAGCCAAGTTTGACAGACATATCAATGATGATATCGAGTCTAAAGAGTTAACTCAAGGAGGAAAATTTACTTGAGTGTGGGGATAAACGGAAGAAGACCTAAGTGCCTTGCGCGTTTTATGGCGATAGAAAGCCTTCTTTGATGTTTGGCGCAAAGTCCTGTCCTGTCCTTGCCTAAAACTTTGGCCCGGTCAGACATGTACCGTATCAAAGTTTCGGGATCTTTATAGTCCGGTTGGGTTCTGTTTTTATCAAAAGGACAATTTTTCGGAACCGGTTCCAAATCTTTGTTTGTCAGCCTTCTTTTTCTGGTTTCTTTTTTCTTGGCCATATGTGTTTAGTTGTTTAGAGCTCAGAGCTTAGCTATTAGCTAGGCTCTAAAAGCTGATTGCTAAAAGGGTATATCTTCTTCCGTGGGTTCTTCAGTTGCTTCTTTAGTTTCCTTTTTTCCCTTGCCCGCCTTAGCCTTGGCGACGGCGGGTTCGACTGATTCAACCGGTTCGGCTTGGGATTCAATAGTCGGTTCCGGAATATCTATATCACTTGACGGCTCACCCGTTTTCCTGTCCAACATTACCATATCACTAATAACCACTTCTGTTTTGTTTCTCTGTGCTCCGTCCGGCGCCTGCCAGGTGCTGGTGGAAAGACGGCCTTCAACGTAAACTTTTCCGCCTTTTTTAAGATACTGGGAACAAATCTCTGCCAATTTATTCCAGGCTACAATATTGTGGAACTCTACATCTTCCTTCTTTTCCCCCGTATCTGTTTTCCAATCTCTATTCGTTGCGATACCAAAAGTGCAAACTGCGGCTCCTTGGGGGGTGTAGCGCATTTCGGGATCGCGGGTAAGATTCCCGATCAGCATTGCTTTGTTTAATGATCTCATAGGTCAATGCACTCTCTTCGTGCCATGTTATTATCTTGAGCGTAGTCGAAAGAGTTCGATTCTACTTCGATTTCACTCAGTATCACTCACCACTATAGTTAGTCTTTTCGGACTACCAAGTACCTAATTATATCAGCATCTGTTCTCAATTTGTCGTTAAGAGCCTTAACCCCTTTGGGATCCAGTTCCAACTCATAAAACAGAAACAGGCCAGTTTCGGATTTGCCAATTTTGTAGGCCAATTCTTTGACTCCCCATTCTTTGGAATCTGAAATCTTCCCTTTGAAAATTGAAAGAGTTTTTTCCAAAACCTCAGTCACCTTTTTCTTTTTAGCTGCCCCGCCTTTGCCGTCCAAAACCAAAGTCAATTCATATTTATTCATAACAGAGCCTAGTATAGCATAGGTATTTGTATCTGAAAAGACTTGTGTGGTATGATCCGCCCATGAATCCAGAAAGGCTTAAATGTTATGAAAATTGTCCGTTTAGAAAAACAAGCTTGATAAGGCCATGCGCAGATGAAGTTTTTGATGAAAATTCAGTTTGCATAGAAAATATTAAGACTGACCCTGCACTGGCTAAATTTGGTGAGGTAACCCCATATGCAGGAATGGACGAGCTCATGAACCATCAAGTTGAAATTCAAAAAAGTGTTGAGGATGAAAAAGGTGTTCCTAAAAAAATATTTGTTGCCAATGTATCCTTCGGCATAGTTACGCTCCAATTTTAAATCCCATCCCATTCCCAAATCCCACTTAATTTTAGATTTGGATTTCATCCTATAACTTGACTTTTGAACCTAAGTGTGATACTATAGCGTATTAGTTTGCACATTTAAAAAGGTTGCTTGGTAGGCAGGTGGCTACAGAAAATCTGTGGCTGACTGGCTGCCAAGCAAAAAAATAGCTCTCAGTATCAACTTTTTTGAGGAGAGAACTCCTCCACCCTCCGAGACTGGAGAGTGTAATCATTTTGGGAGAGAACTCCCACTTTTGACGGAGGTCAAAATGAACATATTTGGTTTTGTTATTCCGTATTGGATCGTCGGGATCGTCTTTTGGGTTGGAGTCCTTCTTTGGCTCTTCCATTGGGGGATCGTCTATTGGATCCAGAAAAAGATTTTCCGGATACGCGCCCCAAAGATCTTTGAGAATCATTTTGGGTACAAGCCGGAGAAGGATAGTCAGCTTCGCGACCTACAATTAATAAAGGTTGTGATGCCAATGCTTAACGGTGCCGCCCTCGACCTCCAAAACTCTTACGTTAAGGAAAGTCAGTTGTTAACCAAGATCAGTCAAGCGGCTGTCTATAACAATTTCGAGGATGCACGAAACGAACTACTCAGCGCGCGCGGGGATAAAGAATATCATGAAAAGCGGTTCTACGATGCGAAAAGAGTCGCAACACTGCTTGAGTACAATGTCCCCGATGAATACAAGGATTACCTTCGGTAACAAACAAAACTGAGAGCAAGGGGTTGCAGATCGGCAGCAACATAAATTCAAGACAGTGAGATTGCTCACTTTTTTTTCTTGATATGTGTTATATCTGCAACCCTGTACGTCCTTTTTACGTTCCAATCTTAAATTCTCTTCCTTTCCTTTTATTTATTTCGGCGACTTGTTTTTTCCATATAGGCAGTGACGCAAAATACCCCGGTCTACCAACCATAAAATGAGAGTGGAAAACGCTAAATGATTTTATTTTAGCAATGTTATAACCCCTTGAGATCATCTCGCATGCCCAATCATAATCCTCAGACCCTTCCAGTTTTTCGTCAAAATTATATTCTTGCCAATACTTTTTATTAATCAATGAATTGGTGTTTGTAAGCCATGGATCAAAATCTTTACGTTTTTTAAAGTATGGTAATAAAAAAGCAAGTCTGCCTAAAGGCCTTGAAAAATAACCCAGGATAAAATCAGTCCAATATCCACTTAACCCGGCTACGTTATCTTCTTTCATTATCCTCACTCCATCTTCAAGCCAGCTGTCTGTAATCGGAATCGAATGTCCGCTTATAATGCATATATACCTTCCGAGTGCTTGTTTTATTCCAAAATTTAAGGCATAGCTATAATTAAAATCTTTTGGGTCAATTTTTAATACCTTTACTGAATATTTATTAACTATTTCTAAAGTCTTGTCTGTTGATCCGGAATCGACAATGATAATTTCAAAATCTTTAAAAGTTTGTTTTTGAAGAAGCTCCAGAACTTTTCCAATAAACTTTCCCTCATTTTTTGTCCTTATCACAAACGAAACTAAAGGATTTTTCTTTTTCATATCAGGTTCCTATTTTAAACTCAACCACCCCAGCACGAAACTTACTTGCTCCCAAATACTCCGTGTTTGCGTCGCAAGAGCATTCATGCGGGGCAGGCATCTCCATCTTAATTTCCGATTCGAAACTCTATAACGTCGCCGTCTTTTACAATGTAATCCCTTCCCTCACTTCTGACTTTTCCTAACTCCCTACAGTTTTTCCAGGCATTATTCGAAATAAAATCGTCAAAATCCACCACATCAGCCTTTATAAATTTCTTTTCAAAGTCCGTATGTATTACTCCGCTTGCCCTGACGGCATCTGTTCCTGCCGGAAGGGTCCATGCCCTAACCTCTTTTTCCCCCGCTGTAAGAAATGTAATAAGCCCCAAGGTTGCAAAAGCTTTTTGAATCAATCGCTCGAGTCCCGATTTTTCTACCCCCAGACCTTTTAGATAAGTTTTTTGATCTTCGGAAGAAAGCTCTGAAAGTTCGCTTTCGGTCTTTGCACAGATTGCGACAATTTGATTCCGATCGATCCCAAGTTTCCCGGCATATTCTGTCTCTATATCACCGGCTTTTTTAAGATCGGCCTCATCTACATTCAGAACAACCAAAAAAGGTTTTCGGGAAAACAAAGGCAGATCATTCTTTACTTGAGTTTTCCCGCCGGCCGAAGCTTTAGCGGAGGCTCGGTCGATCATTTCCTCATCCGCCAAATCAAGTTCTATTTTTAATATTTCAAAATCACTTTTAGGATCTTTTACTCCCTGCTTAATAATATCCGGGTCGGAAAAAGCGCGCAGTACATAACATATGGCGTCAGTTTCCCTGATGTGGATTAGAAATTTATTTCCTAATCCCTCCCCTTTTGATGCACCGGCAATAAGTCCGGCTATGTCCACGAATTCCACCGTAGCCGACACGAGTGGCGGTCTTTTGTGTTCACCATCCACCAACCACTGTTCACTAACCACATCGGCTAGCTTATCTAGCCGATCATCGGGAACCGGAACAACCCCTATATTCGGTTCAATCGTGGCAAAAGGGAAATTGGCAACATACGCCTGCTGTTTTTTAAGAAGCGCGTTAAAAAGCGTGGACTTTCCAACGTTGGGAAGACCGACTATTCCGACTGAGAGAGACATGGGAGTATTTTAGCATTGGAGTTAAGATTTTGATACCAAGTTTGTAACTATTTCGGCAAAATATCCATTTTTGTTTTCGAACTCTATCTTCGGATTTGAACGCTTAACTCCAAGTAACTTTGATAATTTCTTTCCAAACGAAAGGTTATCAATCACAAACATGGAAATACTGTTTTCGATGTACAGAAAACCACCCAAACCATCGTGTGTGTATTTTTCCCTCTGAATGAGAAGTTTTTCCCCACTTAAATCAACCAGTCGTAAAGTAAATTCACTTCGAGTCACAGTTATCCTCATCTCATCGGCATAATCGGTAGACAAAATGTCAAATATTCGATCTGGAACTTTATCGTATATTTCAGGCTTATAAAACTCATCGACATGAACTACAGTTTTAAATGGGTTATGAGAAAGTTTACCAATATCTTCAATTGTCTCTGCCCTAGCTCGTTGCATCCACGGCAAATATCCACCTTTGTCTAATCCAAATTGAATACTTTTCACCTCGTGGTCATTTCTCAACTTTTCAATAACCTCTTGCACTCTGTCTAGAATTTTTTTTGGGTTATACTCAACTGAGCCATCAAATGCGCTTACAATTTTTATTCCCGCCTTCGATATTGCTCCAAGCTGTTCTGGAGTGTAATTTACTTCCTCTTCTGTTCGGAGGATTTCTCCACGAATTAAAATATATCCCAGCTGCTTAAGTTTTTCTCTATAAGGCTTTCCAGCATAACTCATTCTTTGCCCAACATTATCAATCATCTTTCCCTCGAGATCTTTAACCTCGTCAGAATTTTTTACGATATATTTAGCTGATTCATCATGCTGAGTTGTTTCAACTTTATAATAATCACCCCCAGGAGATAGCCAGCCATCACTTCCAAATTCTATCTGGTCGATCTTTGGAAATTTTTCAGGCGGTTTTTGATTTTCAGTTAGAAGCTTATCCATTTCCGCTAATTATAACTCAAAACCTCAGGAATTTTAACTTTACTATCTGTCCCAATCCATTTCTTTGAAGTATCAGCCTTTCTTTATTTGCCTTGGGGATATTTACTTTGAAGTAGAAATCAAATTGTGGGACATTGAAAAGACTATCCCTACAGATAGACTCATAATCAAAGATTATATCAGACCAAGTCTGTTATGAAGCCATTTTAACACTTCTAAGAAGTCATATATTTATCGACTTTCTCTTTTAGTTCATTAAACTCTTTCTTTGTAGGAGTTCCTGAAAGATCGACAGTTAAACCCTTAACATCGTCTTTCACCCAGACAATTTCTGCCTCAATCTTATTTAAACGCCTGTCGACTCCATCAAAACGCCGATCTAGATGTTTATTCTGATTTTCAATTAAATTATCCATTCCCCTTATAATCGTATCAACAGCTTCGTCTAGAGTTTCATTAGTTATATAAGCTTTCGGTTCTTTTTTTGCCATTGAGACCATAATATTATTTCTCGCTTCTCAGGTCAATGACTATTTTGAAATAAAAATCAAATTGTCCTTCGATTGCACTCAGGATTTTAAATGGACAGTGAAAAGACTATCCCCACAAGCAAACCATATAAAGCCGTCATAACACTTTTTAAACACTCAACTTTATCTTTGGGCGTCGTATTGAATCTTTGCAACCTCTTCCTCCGCTGTCTGTCTGACTTTTTTGCTCTCTTCATCCGCAGCCGCCTGTCTTTGCTGGGTAGCGGTTCGATCCGCTTCGTCCTTTGTTTTTTGTGCCTGCGCGTCTATTGCTGCTTTTTGTTGTTGTAAGTTTGTCATATGTTTCAATCTATTTGTTACAACAACCTACTAATAATAAGTACTAAAAGTGAACCCGCAACTGCAACAATAAAAGATGTTGTGTTAAATCCCGTAACTCCGACTCCAAAAAACCTTTGTCCCAGATAACCCCCCACTACTGCTCCGATAATTCCCAAAATGATTGATCCAACAATTCCTCCCATTGAACCGGGAGAAATAAAGTTGGCAATCGCCCCTGCAATAAGTCCAAAAACTACCCAATAAATAATAGTCATAATTCTCACCTCCTCTTTAAACAAAACTATTCTGTTTCCTGTCGTTCGCCGGTAAGTATTCGTAATAACCTAACCGCTCCCAATGCCAAAACGGCGTATACAATTATCGCAACCAATGTCGATGGCTCAAGAATTGAAGTTGTCTCCAGACCCTGAGCGAATCCCCTACGAAATATTCCTTCAAAGGGAAGGACAAAAATTCCGCTTAAACCATAAATTAAACCCACAAAAGCACTTGAGACGCTCGCTCCTGTTAACTTAAGAACCAAACGGAAAGTTAAGAGTATTTCCAGCGCTCCAAAAAAGAAATAAAATAAATATTCAACCGTTTGAGAATTGGTTACCGTACTTTTAACTGAAGTGTTTTTGGTTGTAGTGTTCACAACCGGATTGATATTATTTCCTTGTGTAGTTATTGTTTCTTTTGAAATATCTGCCATATTTTTCACCCCCCTTCGTCCTCCGAAGTCTTGTACGAAGGAGGATCACTCTTTCGTCGGGCTACGGCGGGGCAAAGCCCCCTTTTTAAGTTCTTCCAATAATATTAGATTTCTTAATAACCGTTTTTTCAGGTAAATATTTAATCAAGGCTTTTTCTACAAGATCGGTTAAAGTTGTTTCCTCAACAATAGCCTGGGCTTTGGCGTGCTTAACAATAGAAGGATTAATAAAGAGGGTTATTCGCTGTCTATCATTACTTGACATATTACACATACTACAATTAATTGTAGTATGTGTCAAGTGTTCGTTTGTTGCTTCAAAGCTTTGTCAATCAAAAACACCTGATTTTTTCTAAGAAGCGGTAGTTTGTCCTGGGTAAAAAAACCGTACTCGGAAACCTCGTGTGTCGGAGTAAAATCACCGCCAATCAGAACTCCTATATAACACATGTCCAAGCGTGCAGAGTCACGATCTGTACGGGTTTTGAGGGATTCATCCATACTGACGACTAGACCCGACTCTTCTTTGATTTCTCTTTCAAGCGCCTCTCGGGGATGTTCACCGGATTTTAAATAACCGCCGGGTAAGGCCCATGCATGTGCCCTGTACGTATGTTTAAAAAGAAGAATTTCTTTTTTGTCATTAAAAATAATACCGGTAACACCAACCAAAAACTGATCTTGGAAAAAACGCATGACAAAAAGCTGCACATTTTTGGGAAGATGCAGGACTCTGTAGATTTTGCCTAAGAGGTTTTTCACAAAGCGTTTCTATCTTGAGGCTCGGGGTTGGTGTTATTTTTTTGTTTTTCATTTTCCAACTCCAACTTGTGAACATTCTTGGTTAACTCTAAAACTTCATCTTTTTCTTTTTTAATCTCTTTATTCTTGCCG
Organism: uncultured Gammaproteobacteria bacterium; assembly: GCA_964500695.1. Taxonomy (GTDB): domain Bacteria; phylum Patescibacteriota; class Microgenomatia; order UBA8517; family UBA8517; genus CAZCNT01. Next base: position 10,393 of record CAZCNT010000005.1, read on the forward strand.
CGAATGATAAAGGAAGTAGATATCAAACGAACTAAATAAACAAAATAAGAAATAACTAAACCGAAGATCACGGAGGCGGCGATTACGTAAAAGAGAGGAATATTCGAGAACGTATAGAGCCCCAAATTAACCGTAACCGGAGTGAAATTAAATTTTGATATATAAACCAGTACTGAACCAACAATCAAAAAAAGGATTAAAACCAACATATCTTTATTATACTCCAATGTATTTTTACTTACTGGTCGCGATTAAGGTAAATATTACAATGTAAATCTCTACAAACCGTGATAATGATCAATTTCACCTTTCATTCTGTGCGTGCAGGGAACAATAAAACTCTACTTGATTAGGAGAGATTCCAATTGTTTTAAAACGTTCCTTAATACCTTCAGCCGTTACACCATTTGATCTCCATTTATCGATTGAGATACCGATAAATTCCCTAATCTCGTGAGGAAAAACAACCCATGCGCTAGTGCTAAATGCATAAAAATCCGGTTTTTCCTCGGAACGGGGTTTAACGCACAACGCCACTGTCTTAATACCCCTTGCTCCCATTACTTCCAAATATTTTTTACCCAGCCTGAGCGTTGCCCCCGAGTCAACAACCTCGTCAAAAAGAAGTATATTCTCTCCGCTTATCGAATCCGTTAGGGGCTGGGTAATTCTCGGTTCTCCGGATTCATTAACATCGATATACGATTCAACTCTCGTAGAGGAAAGCCGTGGAATGTTTAAGGCGTCGGCAAGATCTCTCGCCCAAGTCCACCCTCCTCTGGCCAAGGCAACAATTCTGTCAAAAGATCGGCCGGACTTGACAATCTGTCTTGCCAAATCAAAATTGAGTGTCCCCATTTGGTTCCACGTAGGACAAACATATGATATCCCATCAAATTCTGATTCTTTTAATTGAAGTCCTGTGTTTATTTCGTTCAGTCCAAATTCTACTGTTGCCACTCGAGGATGTTAACACGAAAAAATTCGTTCATCAATAAGTTTTTTTCCACAATAACATACCGATTTATTATATTTTGAGGTTATCTTCGGCTTTCATATCACCGCTTCGATTCTTCCAGAGAAGAATGCCAAGAACAAATACCGTAATCATGTCCAGTTGGCAAGCAATGCATACCGGACAAACCACATGGAGTTGAAAAAGTTCGCGGTAAGCAATATATAGGCAAAACACCAAACCAAAAGCAGACATTCCTAAAACTAATTTGGCATTCTTCCTAAAAGAGGCAATTAGAATTATTATATAGCCCGTTAGCCCGATTAGTGGAGTTGGGATTCCCAAAGTGTTTGAAAGCGCGCCCGAAATTACCGCGTCGCAGTTTACCGTCGCGTTAATATTGCAAGGTTGAAACGAGGGCTGAAAATAACGTTCCCAAAGAAGAAATAGTGCCAAAGATATTCCAATAACTGCCAAAATCTTTATCCAATCAAAATATTTTTCTTTCACCTTGAATTTATTGTACTACAAATGTTCCGGTCATACCAAGTTCCCCATGGTTGGCAACGGAGCAATAGTATTTGAAGCTTCCCGATTTGTCTGCTATAAACTCTATGGTATCTGTTGCGCCGGGTCCGATTAGATTGGTTTTAACGTTATAACCATCTACTACTAAATCGTGACGGCCATCACTGTCCTTAAAAATGATTTTTACAGTATCTCCCTTATTAACGGTGATTGTTGATGGGTCAAGTTTATAACTACTTCCATCAACTGTGAATTCTTTTACCGGGCCGGAGGGAGGAGCCTCTGACACGAACGGTGTCGCTTCTGTACCAACTGATGTGATCTCTGTTCTTGAAGCCGCTTTTTTATTTCCAGAAACTACAAAAAAACCAATGAGTCCAAGTAAGACCAATCCCCCAACTAAATAAAGGGGATTAATCCCCTTTTTCTCCTCAACCGGCTGCGGTCGTGTGTTATTTTCTTCTTCCATGTTTACCAAAATGTATGCTACATAACTTTTACCGGGAGGTCAAATTATTAGTGTACGTTTTGTATGCTACATACATATTAATTACGATATATCGATGCATGATAATTGTAATCAAATACAAAGAATGAGTTACGTAAAGATTTGTTGTAAACTTATTTAATGCTTTCGAAACGATTTTCTTACATACTGTTAACTTTATTTTTTATCTTCGACGCATCTGCCTCCTATTTTGCCGTAACACGCATGGGCGGACGCGAAGCAAATTTAATAATCGCACCGTATGTTGAAAAATATCCCCCGCTCTATTTCCTTAGCATCCCTGGACTAATTATTGGCCTGTTTGCTGTCATGTGGCTAATAAGAAAATTCTTAAAGAAAAATGAAACAACGCTTGAGAAAATAATCTTAACCAGTTTTGTAATTTATTGGGGCGTTGGAAACTCTTCACTAAATTTATCTTTTTTAATAGGCCTACGACATACCGCGTTCAACAACTGGACAATCATGTCAATTGTGGGGATATTGTCGGGACTTCTTTATCTATCTTTCACATTAAATAATCTCCGCAGAAAATAATCTAAATTTTCCATAGTCTTGCTACAGTGCTACGTAGCACTGTAGCATTGACAAATACAATACCAATGAATTAATTCATTGGTATTACTCAATTAGTTTAGAATCAAATCCTATTTCGTCAAAAATAGGATTATGAAGAAAAGAATCAGGAAACCAAAAAGCGAAGCTGCTGTGGAAAGAACTGTTTCTACCGCCTCTTTTTTCTTACCCTCAAAGAAAAGCAGATAAGGTTTATAGAAGACTAAAAGTCCGCAAATAAGAGCCGAGGTCGCAAACATTGTAAGAAAAGTCAAAGGCCCAAAGTAGCTGTTATCTATATTCCCGAAAATTTTATTGCCATTTGACATTATGGTCGCTATGACAGCGCAATAAACAACAACCCCCACAGCTTGAAGAAAGCCTGTTTTATTTAATTTCATTTATACATTATACCCCGAATGTAAAGACCACAAGAAATCAAGAGTTGATTTTAATCTGCTTCTCCATCAAAATCTTTCCTATGACCAAGTACAAAGAATACTTCGATAGAATGATTCGGGAAAATAGAGATATTTTTGATAAGTTTGCCAATCTTCACACCGACTACGGGATGGATCAAAATAAATATCAGGAAGAGTTTAATAAGGAAGGCCAAAAAATTCTGGGGATTATTCATGAGTGGGAAAATAAACTTTGCTCTCAATCAGAAAAGGCCGGGTTTGGAAGTTACACCGGCAATCTTGCAGAAAAATTCCAGACAGAAATCAGAAGTCATTTTCCTCTCATCGACCACATTGGGATCATCGCAACGAAGTCTGCTTTCACACTTAAAAAGCTGCTTTAAAGCGCAAGTGTCCACGCTAAAACGCTAGTGTCTACGCTAAAGCGCGATAAAAATTGAAAGGATAATCGCTCCTATTCCTACTCCAATTCCCAATATCGAAGGCCAGTTTAAACCCGTTGCCGGAACCGGCAAAGGTGTGGTTTGGGCAACAGATGTACTTGTTGCGATTAGAGTTCGGGTAGGAGTTGGAACGGCAGTGGCGGTTGCACCGGCAGTTGGCGTTGGCGTAGCTGTTGGTTCCGGAGTGGGAGTTGGCGTCGGTTCTTCTGTCGGTTCTGCGGTAGGAGTAGGAGTTGGGGTTGGGGTTGGTGTTGCAGCGCAAGCAACTGCAAAGGAAAGGGGTTTACACCGGCTGACTGTATCAACCGCTGCCGGTTGACTTTCGGGTACGTTGGGAGACACAGAAACGTTTCTTAATTGATAAAGTCTAATGGCGGTAAAAATGGCAATCACAGCCAAAATAAGTGTGGATATCACTATGATTATTGTTGCGACTTTACCTTTCATAAAATTATATATTTTTAATAAGTTGACCAACCTGCTACCGTATGGTGGATCCTGGCCAGGACGGAAACCGGAATTGACGGCGCACCCACAGCACATTGAGCCGGTACTCTGTATGTTTGATAATATTCACCGCCAACACCCGGCTTTGAGACTCTTGCGACGGGATATTCCGTTCCATTAATCTTAAACTGAGCCATGTCAAAACCGGTGGCCGCTGAGCCCTGAACGGTAAAGAAAAGGCTATCTCCCGGTTTAATCTCAGAAAAAGCGGTAATCAAATTCCACTGGTCATCATATGCTCTAATCCCATTGCACTTATAAGCAGTTGGGGGTGGCGTAGGACTTGGTGTGGGCGTTGGTGATTTGGTTGGTGTGGGCGTTGGTGATTTGGTTGGTGTGGGCGTTGGTGATTTGGTTGGTGTGGGCGTTGGTGTTGATGGGGTGCAAGCCGTCATGTCCGTGGTCCAAGCTGCCCCCGCCGCAGGACAACAATATTCCGTCCAGTTAACTCCGCACGTTTCAATCCTACCGGTCTCATTACAAGTACTGTCAGTTGTGGTACCGTCGCCATCTACGGGGTGGCAACTCAAAAGCAAATTAGGATCTCTGGCATAGGGACAGGCTTCCCCTGCAGGGCACATTGTATTTCCGGCTTTTTCTTGGACATTCTGATTTTGCCGTACAAGAAGCACTCCCGCAACTACGCTCAAAGCCAGGAAAACTGCGATTATAATCGCCGCAAATATCCCCTTAACTCCCTTTTTGGGTGAAACGACTGATTGATTGACATTATTGCTACCGGGCATGTAACCTAATACTACTCTATAGCTTCATTACAGGTCAATTATTGATCGTGTGCCGTCATTTAACCGGAGCGTCGCTAACCTCGTAGCCTGCCTCCTCTATCTGTTCTCTTATCTTATCCGATTCCCCGTATTTTCCCTCTTTTCTCAACTCTTCCCGTTTTGAAATTAGAATTTTGATACTGTTTGGGGTTTCGATATCAGCACCCAGCTTTGCTGTCGAATTTCGTGCTTGACTTAATTTTAAACCCAAAACTTCATCAAAACTCAAGGCCAAATCGTACTTATCACCACTCGGAATGTTACTCTTCAACATTTCCCACAAAACTGCCAAGGCTTTGGGAGCGTTTATATCATTGGAAAGAGAAGAAATAAATTTATCTCGATATTCATCCAGTTTTTTCTCTTTCTCGGGAGACAAGACCGTTCTTTCGTCACCTGATTTTAGACCGGAAACTATCGTCCGAAGGTTTTCAAGAGCAATTTTAGCTGAATCAAGTGCATCGAAGGTAAAGTTAAGTCCCTTTTTGTAATGTGAGGTTAAAATCAGGTAGCGCATTGCTAAAGGGTCATATCCTTTCTCTACAAGTTCTTGAGCCGTCACAAAATTCCCAAGGCTTTTACTCATTTTCTCTCCCCCTTTGCCCCCAAGCATTCCATTATGAAGCCAATAATTAGCGGTTTGTTTGCCAAAAGCTGCAAATCCTTGAGCAATTTCGTTTGTGTGATGTACGGGAATGTGATCGGCTCCTCCGGTATGAATATCAAAATTGTTTCCCAAATACTTTGTGGACATGGCCGTACATTCAACATGCCAACCGGGGTAACCTTCGCCCCAGGGACTTGGCCATTTCATAATGTGTTTTGGGTCAATTGCCCAAAGAAAAAAATCCCACGGAAGTTTTTTCTCAGGATCAAGCTCTACATCCCCACCACTTTTCATTTCCTCCAAGTTTAAATTGGCAAACTTTGCATAATCGGGAAATTTTGAAGTGTCATAAATCAAACCCTTTTTAGTAGTATAGGCAAAGCCGTTTTTTTCGATTAACTGATTTAGTTTAATTTGCTCAGGAATGTTCTCCGTTGCACGGCACAAAACGTCCGGTGAATTTATTCCTAAAAGCCTTAAACTGTCTTTAAACTGGGTGATATACTTATCGGCAATTTGCCAAACTGTGAGTCCTTCGCGTTTGGCTCCTTTTTCCATTTTATCGAGACCGGTATCTTCATCTGAAGTCATATGGCCGACATCTGTAATGTTCATTACCCATTTAACGTTATAACCCACGGATCTTAAGAACCTGACCAAAACATCCCATTGAACATAGGCATACATGTGTCCAATATGCTGGTTCCAATAAACAGTCGGGCCACAGGAATAAATCCCGACTTCGCCCTCCTTGTTTGGAACAAACCTTTCTTTTTTACGAGTAAGAGTGTTGTTTAAATAAATATCCATACTAGGCGTATTTTATACATTATTAATCTTCGTGTACATTGACACCATGCTCAGCCTCGATTACGTTTCTTATTTCCTCCCAACTGCTACATTCGTTTTTAATAATTCTTCCCTCTCTTGGCAGGTTTCCTCCATTGGTCAAGTCGTATTCTTTCCAAACCTCACCCTCTTTTACTTTTAACCATGCATGATCTTTAGAAGTCGGAATCGAACCGTGAATCAATTTAACCTCATGGCCTAAACTGCGTAACATAAATGAGCCAATATTGGCCATCGCGCCACAACTTGTCATTCCTTTTTTGTATGCCTCTTCCGGTGGTGTAAATCTGGATTCGAGGATGTTTTCTGCAACATAAGGGTGTCTCATGTTTTGGGAGTGGCTGATAATGTCATCCTGAATCGCTTGCAATAGTGCTTGAGTATCTAAATTTTTCTTTCGCAAATCTTCTGCAATTCCTAAAAGGATTTCGTTTTTTTGCGTTTTCATTTCTCCATTTTCCATATTTTATCCCGACGGTGGAACGGGTTTTTCAACACGTGTTTGCTGTTTTTCCGCTTCTTGCTTTTGTCCACTACCCATTTTTCTCCCTCTTTTTGATCCGGGTATTCTGAAACCTTCCTGACTTTGGGCATATTCCGCCTGTTGCCTCTGTACTTTTACCACTTCCATTTGAGCTTTAAGAACCTGTTTTTCTTCCATCGAAAGCTCCGAATAATCTTCCAGTGGAATATCTTCCCCTTCCGAAATTCTTCTTTGTAAATCTTTAAATAAATCCTGCTTTCTTATGTCAATTAGTTCGCGGTCAAGCGCCTCCATCCGACGAGAACTTTTCATTTTATCCTGAATCTCGTTTTGACGCTCTAGGAGTTTTTTTTGGTGGTCTAAGTCGTCGAATTGTTGGCTGTCAGGCTGTCCGAACGATTCTTCTCCGATAGCTTGTTCTTTGGCATCTTTAAGAATTTCCAAAGGTTCTCGTGCCATCTGCTTGGCAATTTGCTGCGCTAAATTCTTAGCGGATTTTGCAGTGTCTTGGGCAAGTCCAGTTTTCATAATTAGTTGACAGGGTGCGACCCTGTCAGTCGCACATTAAAACTATCATATATCGATATATCATAATTCTCTTCTTCCCTCGAGGGCTTGGGTCAGAGTAACTTCATCGGCATACTCTAAATCGGCTCCGGTAGGAATTCCCATGCCAAGGCGGGTAATTAGTGGATGGTGATTAGTGGTTTGTGAAATCATCTGTTTACGTAAATACATTGCCGTTGCTTCCCCCTCCATGGTTGGGTTGGTGGCAATTATAATTTCAGTGATTAGTGATTTGTGATTAGTGATTCGTGAAAGAAAACTCTCTACAAAAATTTCATCCGGTCCAATATTTTCCAGAGGGTTAATGGATCCATGAAGCACGTGATAAAGGCCTCGATATTTACCGGTTTTTTCAAAAGCAAGAATGTCGAGCGGTTGCTCCACCACCATTACGGTCGAGCCGTCGCGCGATGGGTCGCCACAAATAGGACAAGGGTTGGTTTCACTGACATTTTTACAAATCGAACAAAGGACCGTATCTTTTTTTAATCGGGAAACTGAATCTGCAAATTCGTCGAGCTGGATTTGAGGAACATGCAGTAAATAGTAAGTAAGTCTCTGTGCCGATTTATGTCCGATTCCAGGCAGTTTGCTAAAAGACTCAATTAAAGCCTGTATTGGTTTGGCGATGCGCATATTCACCTATTGTAGAAGAAAAACTTACTTAAGGCCACCCAGAAGTCCGCTAAGGCCTCCACCCATTTCCATCATCTTCTTTGCCGATTCTTTTTGGACTTTTTTCATCGCTTCATTGATTAAATCTGTCAAATCATTAAGGTCTTCGCCGTCTTTTTTGATGTAACGAATTTTTTGATCCCCCGTAACAGAAACTGTCCAGCCTTTTTTCTCCAAAGTCTCAATGATCTTTTCAAGCTCTTTTTGAAGCTCGTTAGCTTTCTTTCTCATGTCATTCAGTTGTCCTAATTGTTTAAATTTGTCAAACATAAAGTTAATTTATAATTAATAATTCAAAATTTAAAATTAAATTGTAAATTGTACCTTGTAAATTCTTAATTGCCAAAAATCTCCTCAGCGACTTTGATTATATCTGCGTCTTTTCCTTCTGTCAAAACTGCTTCAGTTTTAACCTCTTCGATTATCTTTTTTGGCGGTGGTTCAACTAAAGTACAAACCACTCTGGTTGGAGATTTCAAAACCTTAGCCACAATTTCTTCCAAAACCGACCTGTGATGATTATCCTCAAGACGCTCTTTGTGGAACTTATAAAAAACGCCAAGTGTCAACGTTTTACCATCATAGCCGATAGGGCGGGCGGCACGAAGCAATGCTTCAATCGAAGCGTTAATGGGTTTAACCATAGACAATATTGTTTTCCAAACGCCATCGTTCACCCCTTCACCAGCCACAACCGTGGGAGCGTTTTGTTCTCGAATGTTGGAAATTTCTGTTTGAACCGGGTTGCGAGCGGACAAAGTGCTCCCCGCCTCTCCCTCGCACCATTTAATCACTGCAATCTCTAAAGGCAAGGTTTCAATCGGTGACACGGCCTGATCCCTTAACGCCGTGCCGAACAGATCAATCAGAAAAACGATGTCCTCCTTGCTCATTTCTGGAATTTCGTCCTCGCCCATTCCAACCTTGGCCAAAAGGGATACTCTCAAGTTTCCCAAAAGCGCCGTTAGAAAATTCTCAACTGATACTCCGCTTTTTTCAAACTTGGCAATCCCCGAAATGGCTTCTTTTGCGTTTTTATCTACCAGGAGTTTAATAAATTTCTCTAAGTCAAAATCTTTTTTACTAAACAGAAATTCCTCCAAAGATTCTTTAGAAAGGTCACGTCCCTCGCTCGTTATTTGTTCTAAAGTTTTTATTGCATCGCGAAACGCGCCACCTGACGTTTTTGCGACTACCCTAAGAGCGTCATCTTTAATTTTGATTTTTTCACCCAATACGACCCTTTTGAGAGACCTTACTATTTCTTCTTCATTGGCTTTTTGAAAAAGAATATACGTCACGCGGGAACGGATTGTGTCAATCAATTTTTCCGGATTGGTTGTTGCCAAAATAAAAATTACGTGCTCGGGGGGTTCTTCTAAAGTTTTAAGAAGGGCGTTACTCGCCTCGGTTGTAAGCATGTGGGCCTCGTCAATGATGTAAATCTTTTTCTTCGCTTTAGTTGGAGACAATTTAACGGCATCCCGTAAAATTCTAACATCGTCAATTCCCCGATGAGACGCCGCGTCCATTTCAATTACGTCAAGGTTGTTGCCCCTTGAAATAGAAGTGCACTGTTCACACTTATCACACGGTTCACCATTCACTGTTAACCGTTCACAGTTCACTATTTTTGCTAAAATTCTTGCAGCGGAAGTCTTTCCTGAACCCTTGGGACCGGCGAATAAAAACGCGTGTGGAATTTTGCCCGATTTTACGATGTTTTTAAGCGACTCCCGAACTGTGTCCGAATCAAGTTCGTCTAAATTCTTCGACCTGTATTTGAGATATAACGTCATATATTTTCCATTTATGATTGTCCATTTTCCATCTTATTTTTCAATCGACAAATTTTTAAATTACAAATAAAATGGTAGATGGAAAATTTAAAAATGGCCGATCACTTCTCATGGTGTATCCCAAGGAGGTGCATTGCTCCATGTTCAACTAATTCATAAACTTTTTCGTCAATCAAAACATTTTCCATCTTCGATTCTTCAACCGCTTTCGGATAGCAAACAATTATTTCCCCTAAATGTATTATTCCATCCGGAGGGAAAACGAAACGTTTTTTGGTTTCGTTCGGAGTGAATGATAAAACATTATGCAATTTCTTGTCTTTAAGGTAATTGGCGCCAATTCTCATCATTTCTTTTTCGCCTACAATTGCAACGGAAACCTCAGCATCAGAAACAATACCCTTTTTTTGTAAAAATGCGGATAGTCTCTTTTTCATTACGGCAACACCAACCGGATAATTAGACTGTTTAGTCACGGAGATTTTAGTCATGTAATTTTAAGCCTACAATCTGCGCAATCTTGCCTCCGTCAACGTTTGGAGCTTTTGCTTTCACCGCTCCAATAACCCTTCCCATGTCAGCCATACTTTTGGCCCCCATCTGGGTTATTGCGTCCGTAACTAATTTGGAAAGAGTCTCTTCATCCATTTCCGGCGGAAGAAATTCAGCCAAGATTTTAAGTTCCGCATCTTCCTTTTGGGCGCGATCCTCTGCTCCGGCCTTTTTATAGGCTTCTATCGAATCCCTTCTCTGTTTAGCTTCTTTTTGAATAACAACGAGTTCTTCCTCTTCCGTCAATTCGTGCTGTTTGGCAATTTTTTCATAGTTAAAGGCGGATGACAAAAGTCTTAAAGTAGAAGTCCGTAATTCATCATGCGCTTTCATTGCCTCACCAATTATCTGTTGTAGTTTTCCTGCAATCATTTTTGCACCTCTTTCCATCCTCCCAAAACGTGGAAGTGAAAATGCGGAACGATCTGTCCGGCTTTTTCACCATTGTTTGTTGTTGCCCTGTAACTATCTTTTATCTTTAGTTTCTCGGCCACCTTCGTTACTCCTATCATAACATCATCCACCAATCCTTCATCAACCGAAATTGCGCTAGAGAGATTTCTTACATGCTTTTTCGGAATAACCAGAATGTGAACTGGAGCACTAGGGTTAATATCCCAAAATGCCAATACACTACCAGATTCGTATACTTTATTCGAAGGAATTTCCCCCTTCACAATCTTACAAAAAACACAATCTTCCATTGTGAAAATAGTATATGTCTAAGTCTAAGAAGAGACAAGGAGATCAACTATTGCTTTTGCCAATTTCACCGAGTCGTGGCGAATTAAGCTTCTTACGAGCTTGTCCGATTCTGATTTTTGGTAAAATTTACTGGAAACATAGTTTCCTCTCACAACTCTTAACTTCCCCTTCCCGTCCAGATCATCTTTTACGGGTATTGCATCGTTTCTCTTGTACCAGGCAATGGCTTTTGAGGGAATTGTTCCCTTTTTGTTAACCAAACAATAGTCGAAAACGCTCCCGCCCAAAAACTTTTCCATCTCGGTCATGTGGTCGCTCGCAGAAAAATTGTCCGTTTGACCGAATCTGGTCATGAGGTTCATTACAAAGATCTTTTTGGCTTTTGATTTGTAAATTGCCTTTGCAATTCCGTCGACCACAACGTTGCAAAGAATACTTGTATATAGATCGCCCGGGCCAAGAACGATAAAATCCGCATCACGAATGGTATTGAGGGCTTTTTTATTAGCTTTAGCTTTTGGAAAGACCTCTAAATTAGTTATCTTATGGTAAATGGTTTTTTTACTTGGCTCATCAATGAAATGTTCACCAAGCACTTGAATCCCGTTATCGTAAGTTGCCACCAGTTGGGAATTATCAAAAGTAACAGGAATAACGCTTCCGCACACGTCTAAAATACGACATGTTTCATCAATAGCTTTTCCCTGATCATCTCCGTAAATATCGGTTAGTGCAGCCATAAACAGATTTCCGAAAGTCATTCCGCTAATTCCCGTTCCTTGTGTATAGCGGTAATTGAAAAGTTTACGTAAAATTTCATCCGAATTATCGGAAGAAAGTGCCAAAATACACTGCCTGATGTCAGAAGTTGGAAGAAGTCCAAATTCGTCTCTTATCACACGGTTGCTTCCGCCAGAATCCATCATGGAAACAACGGCGCTGATATCAATCTTATCGGAGTATTTTTTAAGTCCTGAAAGGATAGTAAAAGTTCCCGTTCCACCACCCATAACTACAACCTTCTTCCGCCTCATTCGTGGAAACATGCTATCACTTCCGAAGCTTGTTCACAACTTCCTCAAAGGTCAGTAGTTCGGTTTTATCTGACTTTCGTTCTTTCCATTCAATTTTATCACCGGTTTTTTCCGATGTGATAAGCCTAATCGAAATTCCAATTAAATCAGCGTCACCAAACTTCACTCCTGCCTGAATATTTCTCTCATCCCAAAGAACATCAACCTCTTCTTTTTTAAGTCTGTCATGAATCTCCCTACCTTTTCCCCCGGGCAGTTCGATCAAGTGGACATCAAAAGGCGACACCTGCGGAGACCAAATGATACCTCTATCGTCATGGGATATTTCGACAAGTGTTCCCATCACTCTAGTCGGCCCGATTCCGTAACTTGCAAACCAAACCGGTTTTTTAAGTCCCTTTTCATCCGTATAATACACTCTCATTCTTTCCGCATACCAAGTGCCGAGCGGAAAAATATTTCCGACCTCAACTGCTCCCGTTTCTTCCTTAATCTTTCCTTTTTTACATTTGGGGCAAATACCCCCCACTTTTCCTTCAAAAATTTCCTTATTAAGCGCGTAGTCACATTTATCACAGTAAAAAAATGTATCTTCACCATTGGCATTGACCACCTGAAACTCGTGGGTGTGTTTTTCGGTAAACACTCCACCCGAAGCCTCAACCACTTTGAAATTAAACCCGAGTCTTTTAAAAATTTTTGAATAAGCATCTTTCACTTTTCCGTAATAACTCAACATATCGGTCTCGCTGGCGTGCGCCGAGTAAAGGTCTTTCATCATAAATTCTCTGCCCCTCAATATTCCGGATCTGGCACGAGGTTCATTTCTGAACTTCGTCGAAAAATGGTAAACCGCAACCGGGAGATCTTGGTAACTTTTTATATTTTTTCGAAGTAAATCCATCACAATCTCCTCATGGGTGAAGCTTAAGACAAACTCCTTTTTCCTGGAGTCGGTCAGTTTATACATAATATCATTCGCCTTATCCCACCTCCCTGTTTCATTCCAAACTTCTTTAGGATGAAGAAGCGGCATAAGCATCTCTTGTCCGCCAACCGCATTCATTTCTTCTCTAATTATTTGATTAATTTTCGTAATAACGCGAAGTCCCAAAGGAAGAAGGGTCCAACTACCGGCCATCAATTGATCGATAAAGCCGGCTCTCACAAGAAGTTTATGATTAACACTTTGCGCCTCTTTCGGCGGCTCTTTTCTGGTTTTTGGAAAAAGTTCTGACTGCAACATATGAAGCTTAGCAGTACGCCAAGCTATGTTTATTGTATCATTTGGCTACCGAATTAATAAATCCATTAATACTGTCCGCCATTATAAGACGCCGGATATCGCCTATCGTAATTGCCAATATGAGTGCTAAAAGAATTATCATTCCGACTGCGTGAACCATTGCCTCGATCTTCGGAACGACTTTCCTTCCTATCACCGATTCGATTCCGATAAAAAGCAACCGTCCTCCATCCAGTGCAGGGAAGGGAAGGATATTAAGTATCGCTAAATTCACAGACAAAATTCCGATAAAATTAATTAAAGTTAATATGCCACTTCTTGCAGCTTCGGAGGTAACTGCAAATATGCCGACGGGTCCGCTAACGTCCCTTGGGACGCTTCCGTGCCATAAGCCATATGCCATATGCCATAAACCAGTAAGTATTGTCTGCCCCCAAAAAATTGCCTCTTTAAACCCGTAATAAATTCCGTAAAAAGGGCGTTGCCAGATTGGCGGAAAATAAATTTCCGTATTTGTAATCACAACTCCCAGCGGTCCCTCGCCCGCCGGAGGATTTGCGCGGGGCGTAATTGTCAATTTCTTGTTATCGACCTCAATTCTGACTTTCTGACCTTTCTTGCTATCAATGTATTTTATAAATTCATTAGTATCCGTTAATTCCTTTCCGTCAACTTTTTTAATGACATCTCCAACCACCAAACCGGCAGAAACTGCGGGAGATCCCGCAGAAATATCAATTACTTTTATTTGACGGGTGTCTCTTGGAATTCCGGAAAAAGAATAGACTATCGTGAACGCAAAAATCGCGAGCAAGAAATTCATAACAACTCCCGCAATAATTACAGAAATCCTGACTTTTTTACTTTTGTTTAAAAAAGCGCGTTTTGGATCTGTAATTCCATCTTCCTCAATCTCTCCATGAAGTCTGACAAAACCGCCAAAGGGCAGAGTATTGATCGAATAAATTGTTTCGCCGATTTTTTTGCCAAATAGACGCGGCGGGAGTCCAAAACCGAATTCCTCAACCAATACACCGGCATGTCTTGCCGTTATAAAATGCCCAAGCTCGTGGACTAAAATCAAAACTGAAAGTACTATAAGAAAAATCAAGACAGAGACAAACATGATAACTAGTATATCGTATGTAGTATTTAGTATATAGAGGAATTAAATCTGAAGAAGCTCGGCCTTTTTCTTTTCCCCCATCTCTTCAATTTTGCCTATAAATTGATCTGTCAACTCCTGAAGTTTTTTTTCCTGGCCAAATTTTTCATCCTCAGAAACTTCTTTTGCTTCAAATTTCTTTTTAATATCGTGCATTTCGTCCGCCCTAACCTGGCGGACCATTACCCGACCGTTTTCCAGTTTTTGTGAAAGAAGCTTGACGTATTTTTCCCTGTCTTCCGTCGTAAGGGGCGGAACAACAATTCGAATTACTTCTCCGTCAATATTTGGATTCATTCCGATGTTTGCCTCAAGTATCCCTTTTTTAATGTCACCGATTATGCTTTTGTCCCAGGGGGAAATAACTATTTGAGTCGGATCGAGTGAAGTAATACTCCCAACTTCCATTACGCGCAGTCTTTGTGTTCCACCATAAGCCGGAACGATTATGTTTTCAACAAGTGCCGGGGTTGCCCTGCCTGTTCTGATCCCTGCAATATCGCCCGCCACGGCAGTTACAGAGGATTGCATCTTTGAAGAAACTTGCGGCTCGTCCATTAGATCGGTTCAAACTACACTCACTTAGTCAATTCTACTCTTAAAATTTTTCCAGGTCTAACGTTCTCGCCTGTTTTAGCAATTACTTCTTTAATAAGTTCGCCGATTTTCTTGGAAGAATCCTTAATAAATTCCTGCTTTTCCAGTTCGGTCTCACCCATAGAGGCAACTTGCATGGCCAAATTTTTGCCCAAAGTTTCGAAAAGATCATTTTTGGCAACGAAGTCTGTTTCGCAAAGAAGTTCCACAAGGCCTACCACTTTCCCCGTGTGATGCGTGTAAACAAAAATTTTTCCCTGTCCGGTTTCCCTACCTTCTCTTCTTTCGGCTTTATCCAGTGCCTCTTTTTTAAGAATTACCAAAGCTTTCTTTTCGTTTTCTCCGACCTCCTGCAATACTTCGCGGATTCGGATAATGGCTACCCCGGTTTCTTCCCTTAATCTTTTGATTTGTTCAATGTTTATGCTCGACATATTTAATTTTCTCCCAGTTAGATAGCTTCTGAAGCATCTAACGGGATCCCGTGAGATGCATTTTATGCTTTCTCACTGGGACTTTCTTTCTTAATTTTACTTTTACCTTTACTGCTTGTTTAAATAAATCTAAAATATATTCTAAAGCTTTACTGGCGTCATCATTCATCGGAATCGGATAATCAATAAGGTCGGGGTCGCTATTACTGTCAACTATCCCGACAACGGTAACTTTCTTGGCATTAGCTTCATGTACTGCACCCGCTTCTCTTTTTGTATCAACAACAAAAAGAACATCCGGAATTTTTTGAGTATTTTTAATCCCCCCAAAGAATCTTTCAAGCCTTGTAATTTCCCTATCAATCAAAAGTCTCTCTTTCTTTGTAAACTTATTGTAATTCCCCTCGGCCATGTTGGTCTTCATCTCCTCCATCTTTTTAAGAGACTTTTTCATTTGGTCAAAGTTGGAGATTGTTCCGCCAAGCCACCTTTCGTTAACGTAAGGTACACCGGTAGCAATCGCGACCTCCTCCACTTTATCTTTGATTTGTTTTTTGGTACCCAGTAGAAGAATTGTTTTACCCTCTTTAGCGCTGCGCGAAAGAAATTCCAAAGCCTCCGTTAGAAGTGGCTTGGTTTTAGTCAGATCAAAAATATGAACGTCGTTTTCGGAGCCATAAAGATACTCCTCCATTTTTGGATTCCATCTTTTAGTCTGGTGGCCAAAATGCGCCCCGGAATTTAACAGTTCTTCAAGTGAAACTTTAATAGTCATTTACTTATCACGTTATACGCGTCAAATTTGCTTATTTGCTTATTTGCTTATTTGCTTATTCAAGCATTTAAGCGGTCGCTTCTTTTCCCGCCATCGATCGGAAGTTATCCAGAAAGCGTGATCGATGTGTGTGACCGTATTATATGGCAACTAGCCGAGCTTGGCAAGCGCCTTTTTGTTGATTACTATGTTCTCCAAGGCAGATTTGCTGGCTGCACGGGCAAGATAAATAGCGGTTTTGGCGTCCGACCTGGCATTCTTATTTCCAATTTTACTGACTTTGTAACCGATTTTTTCAAGCACTTGAGACAGTTTTCTGACCTCCGTCGGAACTTCAATTGCGTATTTCAGAGATTTTTTGATTTTGGATTTATCTTTAGATTTATATGATTTCATCACTTCACCAAAAGCCCGGGCATCTTCATCGGCAAGTTTGGTAAGCTTTCCTTCAATCCGAGATGCTTCTATATAGTACTCATTTATCCTTTTATGTACCGTTTCATAGGCCTTTTTATTCATGGTCAAATTGCAAACCATTTCTATAAGGGACGCGGAAAATGTTGCGGTCAAAGCCGCAACCGTCCCCCCGCCCGGAGTTGGGTTGTTGCTCGCCAAATCTCTCAAAAATGTTCCTATTTTTTGTTCCTGTAATTTCATCATATTAACTGCGTATCATATATCGATATATGATATGTGGCTCTTCACTCATACAATCTCTTTTCGAGAACTTGATCAGATGTAAACGTATCTGCCTTAAACGTCGATTTTACGGCAGAAACTAATGATTCAAGCGGAATCATACCATATATCTCACTGTTTTTAATTTTTAATTTGTAATTTTTAATTTCCTTCTCAATTGCCCTGTATGCTTGATCGAAATTGGTTTTATCGAAGTCAACCAAATTCATAGAAACCTGGGCAAATCCATCGACCTCAAATCCCAAGGCTTTGACTGCCGCCAAACCTCCATTCTTTTCGCGTATTTTTGAGGCTATTTGCTTGGCAATCCGAATATCTTTTGTATTCAAATTTACGTTAAATGCAACTAAGTATTTTCTAGCCCCGATTACAATAGCGCCAGCTGTCGGGTGCATTTTGGATGGTCCAAAATCTGGCTTATTTCCGCCCAAGGCGGATCCTCCTCGGGAGGACATCTTAACCCTCAAACCCTCATATTCTCCTTTTCTCACGTCTGCCAAATTTTGATTTTGCGGTTTTGTAGCCGCTTCTTCATAAAGAAAAACCGGAATGCCAAGTTCCCCTCCAACTTTTTTGCCCAATTTATTGGCCAGTTCTACACATTCTTCCATTGTTACATTAGACACAGGAACAAATGGAACAACATCGGTAGCCCCGATTCTTGGGTGCTCCCCTTTGTGCTTATTCATATCGATCAACTTGGTCGCAACCTTGATCGATTCAAAAACTGAAGTAAGAACTGCCTTTGGTTCACCGACTATTGTAAAAAGCATGCGGTTATGCGAAGCGTTATGTTCAAGTTCGAATACCTTAACCGATTTAACCGTTTTCGCGGCACCGAAAATAGCATTAATAATCTTGGGGTTTTCCCCCTCGCTGAAGTTCGGCACGCACTCTACAATTTTCTGCATATGGGGCAATTATAGCCTATCTTTGAAGCTTTTTCTCAAAAATAGCTTCTAAAACTTTGGCAACAGATTCAGAAACAATCTCAGGTTTCGGCTCGCCATTAACTACGTACCAATTTAGTCCACCCCAACCCACCTGTGCCATCGTTCGATATCCGGCAGCAACTCTCTCAAAATAATCTTTCTTCTCTCTGTCAAACGGATCCCCGTCTGTTTCAACTCTTCTTTTCATGGAAGTTTCTGCAGAAATATCAAAGAGGAGTACTGCGTCTGGTTTATAAGAACCCATCACTACATCTGAAACCGCTAGAATTCTCCGAGCGTTTCCACCCTCACCATACCCTTGATAGGCTTGAGTCGAAGAGTGTACCCTCTATCGGACAATATATGTATCCCTTGCTCGATGTTTGGGGCAACTACGCCGTCAACCCAGAATTTCCTAGCAGCAAAAAAAAGAACCATCTGTTCTCCTGCATCAATTAATTTTTCCTGCTTAAGTGTAAAAATAAGTTTTCGTATTACCTCCGAAGCTTCTATGCCACCCGGCTCTCTGGTGGTAATAATTTCGAGACCATTTCTAATCAATAGATCTTTTGCGATTCCAATCTGCGTTCCTTTACCGCTCCCCCCAACTCCTTCAAAAACGACAAATTTTCCTCTTTCTCTATCCATATAAATTCATAGGCAAGATAACCCAACTGACCAAAATTTGCAAGAAGAAAATTATCTATCTACAATCTCTCTTGGTAGATAATCTCTAAAACGATGGTTGGGTCTTAGAAAATTCGGAAAAATAAGCCTTGCTCCATCACTCCCCACATTATTCATTTGATGCTTGGAATCAATAAAATAACCCAGCCAATTTTTAGCATCCCCAACAACACGCTCTTTGTTGTTCTCAAACGACAGGTCAAACTTTTCCGTATTGATAGTTACAACTCTTTTTGTCTCTTTGGCTTTTATTAACCAATCGTTAAACTCATCAACTAAAAAATCAAAATACTCAGGGCATTCCTTAAGCATCGCAAGTTCCATACCCCTTCCCCTTATGGCAATACGATTTTTAACCGTCTCTTTGCTTGCAACAAGCGCAATGTATAAATCCGGATTTATCAAATCCTCCAAAATTGCGTCGCGTGTCAGTTCATAGGCAGAATATTCCTCACCCGTCATCCAACCCATTTTGTAATGCGAATTGGCAATCATAAAATCTACATCAATAGCAGGGTCCTGAATTACAGACTCTCCTGCCAAAAGCCCACGTACTTTTTGCATCTGCAACCCCTTTGTCGCCAAAAAAAACATTTGAGAATTAAAACTAAAATCATTATGGCTTTTTGTGTAAAAATCAGACAAATATGGATTTTCCAAAAACGGCTCTTCAAAATTTTTAATCTGAGTATCGTGTACAAAGGCTCCCGTAAACTCGCTTTTTCCAACCCCAACGGGACCAACGACCGCAAAGAAGGGATAACGGTTGGTGAGTATTTCTTTTGTTTCTTGCATATTTATTTTTTAATTAATCCAAATGATTT
This sequence comes from uncultured Gammaproteobacteria bacterium, assembly GCA_964500695.1. Classification (GTDB taxonomy): domain Bacteria; phylum Patescibacteriota; class Microgenomatia; order UBA8517; family UBA8517; genus CAZCNT01. Next base: position 29,727 of record CAZCNT010000005.1, read on the forward strand.
AAATTTTTCTATCATCTCTTCACCCTCCCTTTTATTTTTAAACCCCGTCTCCTTGGCCACTGCTAAAACTTGCTCTTCCGTAAAATTTAGACCGGAGTCCACAAGCAGTTTGGACAAAATATTTTGCTCCGGACGTGACATATTGACTGCAAAAAGTTCATAGTCTTCAAAAGCTTTATAAGAAAGTGGAAATGCGTCGGCTATTATTTCCGCCATAACATCAGCATATGTCCTGATTTCCAACTGCGCATGAGAATCCATTCTAAGTGATAAAAAATGAAAAAGATTATGCAAATCAACCTTCCAATACCACTCCGTATAGATATTTACGGGAAGAACGTTCCTTGCCAGTTCTCTGGCAATTTGGGGACGATCTTGATCCACCTGCTTTCCGCTTCCGTCATCGTTAAGTAGAAACAGATAGTCTTCATAATTTCTTTTTGTGTTTCTGCTAAACACTTCTTGAACTAATGCTGCTTCTTCCGCACTGACTTTTTCTCCTCTTCCTTGTTTATTATTTGTCGACTGAACATTAATCGATTCCACGTCAGGAATATAAAACTCATCTTGAAGAATTGAATAACGCGCAGAATATTCGTTAAGACTTGCAGTTCTATGCCTCACCCATTGCCTAGCGACAGAAATAGGAAGCTTTACATGAAATTTCATTTCGCCCATTTCAAACGGACTTGTGTGTCTGTGGCGGTCAAGGTATCTAATCAACCCTTCTGTTTGACTTACGGACCGGGTACCAAAACCATACGAAACACGGGCGGCCTGTTCAATGGCATTATCGTCGCCCATATAATCAACCATATATATAAACCCATGATCAAGAACAGGAACAACTTCACCCATCCATTTTTCAGCACCCGGATTTACAGTTCTTTTTGTTTCTGAGGTTATCAATCCGATATTTTCTCTCTCCATATCTGGAATGTTTTACCAATTCAGCTTGAGGAGTGTCAATACGCAAACTATTTTGAAGATGGCTCAACAGTTGGTGTCTCTTCTTTCTTCGGACTACGCCATGAGGCATATTTACATTCCGGATAACGCGAACAGCCAAAGAACTTGCGGCCCTTTCCCGTCTTTTTGACAATCACTTCCCCCTTTTTACATTCGGGGCAAGCAAGCCCAATTTTCTCCAAATATTTATCCGTAAATTTGCAGTCCGGGAAACGCGAGCAGGAAATGAATTTGCCAAAACGACCTGTTCGTATCACCAGCTCACCCTTTTTACATTCAGGGCAAGCTTTCCCTAATTTTTCCACCTCAATTTTTACCCGTTTTGAATTTTTCTCAACATCAATCAATTTTTTATCAAAAGGTTTCCAAAAATCCGAAATTTCTTTAGCCCATTTAAGTTTTCCGTTGGCTATTTCGTCAAGCCGGTCTTCCATTCCTGCTGTAAACTGATAATCGAAAGTATCAGCAAAGTTTGCCATTAAAAAATCATTAACCGCCACCCCAATCGTTGTGGGAACAAACTGCTTGCTATCATTCTTTTCCACATACTGGCGTATTTGGATTGTAGAAATTGTCGGAGCATACGTTGAAGGCCTGCCAATTCCTAATTTTTCCAAAGTTTTAATTAAAGAAGCCTCGTTATATCTTGCTGGGGCTAAAGTAAACTTTTGATCCGCCCAGGTTTTTACTAATTCAAGTTTCTCATCTTTAACAACTTCGGGTAATATAATTTCACCATCATTTTTCCCTTGCCCGGCGGAGCCTTGGCGAAGTCGGGTCCACCCGTCAAAAACCATAATTTGACCTGAAGCTCTCAATAAATAGCTACCAGCAGCTACATCGATTACGGTCTCATTATATATTGAATGTGTCATTTGGCATGCAACAAACCTTCTCCAAATCAAGTCATATAGCCTCCCGAAATCGTGTTTCTCCAAACCGGTTTCGCGGTTTTCAACATTTGTCGGCCTGATTGCCTCGTGAGCTTCTTGTGCAACTTTGGATTGCGTTTTATAAAAACGGGGGTTCTCCGGCAAATATTTATCACCATATTCTTTCTTTATAAAATCGCGTGCCTTTCCTACCGCCACCGCATTCAGATTAAGTGAATCAGTCCTGTGGTAAGTAATCAAACCTTCCTCGTAGAGTTTTTGGGCTATCGACATTGTCTTTTTTGATGACCAGCCAAAAATTCTGGCACCCGCCTGAGTCATTGTTGAAGTTGTAAAGGGTGGATGGGGGCTTTTGGTAATCTGACGCTTTCTAACATCTGCCACTTTGTAATCGGACTTCGTAAGATCGGCTAATATTTTATCCGACTCGGCTTTATTTTTAACCTCAGCCGTTTTATCATTCACTTTAACAAGGCCAACTACAAAACGTGGGTGGTGCGAGTTCACAACAGGTCCTATGTTTTTACATTCGACTTCAGAGAATATTTCCCAATATTCCTCTGCTTTAAATTTTTCAATTTCCCTTTCTTTTTCAACAATCAAGCGCACCGCAACGGATTGGACCCGTCCTGCCGAAAGCCCTCTTCTAACTTTCTTCCAAAGAAGTGGAGAAAGTTTATAACCAACCAGCCGATCTAAAACCCGTCTTGCGGTCTGGGCATCAACAAGGTTGGCGTCGATGTCACGGGGATTTTTCAGCGCTTCTTCTACCGCATCTTTAGTAATTTCATGAAATGAAATACGGTGAACGGTGATCGGTGAACGGTGATCGGTGAGGAGTTCCTTTACATGTGAGGCGATTGCCTCACCTTCACGATCAGGGTCTGAAGCAATATAAATAACTTTCGATTTTTTACTTTTAGCTTTTAACTCTCTTATTGTTTGCTCGCGCTTAGGTACATCTATAAACTCGGGCGCAAAATCATGTTTAACATCAACCCCCAGAGTACTTTTGGGCAAATCCTTAATATGCCCCATTGTAGCTTCCACTTCATACCCGCTACCTAAAAATTTAGATAGAGTTTTAGCTTTTGTTGGCGACTCAACGATTATTAAATCCATAAAATAATATTTTCCATGTATTTAATGGAAAATGAAACTTAGGCCTTCCTATATATCCCTTGGCCTAAATTTCTAACCATTCCCTTCATTTCCATAATTGTCAGTCTAGCAGATATCTCTGCAGTTTTCCCTCCGGTTATTCTAACAAGTTCGTCAAGATGTAAGGATTCAACTTCCAATATCTCGATTAATTTTGCCTCCTCTTTCGAGGACGGCATAATTTTTTCAATTTTCTCTTTGTCCACTTTTATCTGCAAATCCAGTTCTTCCAAAATGTCGGTTGCACATGTGGCAATCTTGGCACCGTTCCTAAGTAAAAAATGCGGAGCCGCAGACATTGGAGACGTAATCTGCCCGGGAACAGCAAATACAGTTTTCCCCTGCTCTGCAGCATGCGAAGCGGTCAGAAGCGTTCCGCTTTTCTCCGCCCCCTCGATAACGACAACCGCAGCACTTAGTCCCGAAACAATCCTATTTCTGATTGCAAAGTTTACGGGAAGTGCCGGTACTCCAAGTGGGTACTCGCTTAATATCGCCCCGCCGGATTTTATTATTTTCTCAGAAAGAAGTGTATTCTCAGGAGGGTAAATGCTGTCAAGTCCCTGCCCTAATACTGCTATCGTCCTGCCTCCGACGGAGAGCGCCCCCATGTGTGCCGCCGTATCAATTCCCTTCGCAAGACCCGAGACGATGGTCACTCCGAAGCTGGCAAGCTCGGCGGAAAACTTCTGAGCCACTTCTCGTCCGTACGAAGACATTTTCCGGCTTCCGACTATGGCAATAGAATTTACATCCGAACTTTTCAGGCAACCTTTAAAATACAAAACGGAAGGAGCGCCTTCCAAACCTTTTAAGTTTTCGGGGTATTTTTCGTCTAATATGGTTACAACACCGATTTTCAGTCCTTTGAGTTGCCTAAAATAATCCTCTATATCAAATTTTTTTCGAAATTCATCAAACTCAGAAACTTTGTCTTTTGAGAGTCCGATTTCAATAAGTTCACTATTCTTTGCTAACCAGATATTTCGGGCTTTTTTGAAGTAAGAGAGTAAAAGTTTTACCCGAGCGGGGCCAAAATAGTTAAAAGCGTAAACGGCTGTCAGATACTGCAATTCCGTCATTGTTTAAGTCCCTGAAAATAATAATCGGCTATTTTTCTGGCAATCGGACCCGCCACTTGTGATCCCTGCCCGCCCTGCTCAATCAAAATCGTTGCAACAATCTGCGAGTTGTCCTCCGGCGCGATAAACGTAAACCACGCATGAGGTGTTCCGTCAATTCCAACTTCAGCAGTTCCGGTTTTGCAGGCAACTTGCGTCCCTCCATGGGTAGCGGCAAAATCAAAAAATGTATATGCCGTTCCGCCGCTTAAACAAGCCTGAATCATCCCTTCTTTCACCAAATCTAAATTTTCTGTTTTGATTCCTAAGTTACTGCATTTGTAATTTAACTTTAAGAAATGCGGCGTACATAAAATTCCGTTGTTGGCAAGCGCAGAAATGAATGTATTAATTCCAATAGGAGTCACGCTTACGTCTCCTTGTCCAATTGACATATTGTATGTATTTCCCAAAAACCAGGCTTCTTTTTTAACTTTTTGTTTCCAATCAGGAGTCGGGATGAGGCCTGCGGTCTCACCCGGAAGATCCACGCCCGTTACCCTATCTAAGCCAAAAATATCTGCCCACTTAGCCATATTAACAGGCCCCACCATCTCGCCAATTTTGTAAAAGAAGGTGTCGGTTGAACGGGCAATGGCTCTCACCAGGTCAATTTGACCCTCAGTTCCACCATGCTCCGTAAAATACCAGTTGGTATAAGAATAACCGTTAACTGTTATTGTACCCGTGTCGTTAAACACAAATTTTTTATCAATTACACCCTCCTGCAAGGCGGAAATTGCAACAACAGGCTTAAAAACCGACCCGGGATGGAAAGTACCGCTTATAACCCGATCAAAAAGAGGGAGATCGGGATTTTGAAAAAGGTTAGAGGTTAATTTGTTCGGATCGAAGCTTGGTTCAGAATAAAAGGCTAAAATTTCCCCGTTTGGATTGGTAACAATCGCTGCCCCTTTTTTGTCGGCCATCTCTCTGGCAACCTCCTCCTGGAGGTTGTAATCAACGGTCGTTTTAATATCCATCCCAGGTACAGGCTCGCGTCTTCCCAATGATCTAATTTTATTTCCTTTAATATCTACTTCAATAAGTTCTTCCCCCGGAGTTCCTTGAAGTTGACATTGATATTTCTGTTCCAACCCAATTTTCCCTACCAGGCTCCCCAAAAGAATCGGTCCTTTGTCGGAACAGCCAGGGTTAATTTTCCCCACTTCCGCTTCCCCCGCTTGGGAAAGATACCCCGATGCGTGGGCAAATTTATCAGCGAACGGATAGAACCTTTTATAATCGATGATTACTTCTTCAGGCAAGGCACCCGTCAGATCATCCGTCAGTTCGTAATTACCTTGCAAGTTGTACTTTATCCTTTTTTTAATTTCAATATTTGTGGCCAGTTCTTCGCCACCGCGCGCTAAAATCTTCCCTCGGGGAGCAGGAATCGGGATATGCCGGATTCTATTTTCTTCAGATATATCGCGGTAATACGCCCCTTTAATTATCTGAACTTCGGTCATTTTGGTAATTAAAACTAAAAAAAGAAGAATTAAGGTCCCCCTTAAAAACCAGCTTAACCATGACTGGTTATTTTGTGAAGCTAAAGAATTCATAATTCAATAATACCAATTTTAAAGTCCCTTGGTTACTCTGATTCTTTTGAGGAGACCGTTTTCTTCCAGACAAATTCCACAACCTCGGACAACACAGGTTAACGGATCCTCCGCAATCCAAACCGGCATTTTTGTCGCTTCCGAAATTATCTTATCTATACCATTAATAAGAGATCCACCACCGGCCAATACAATTCCGCGTTCCATAATATCACTTGTTAATTCAGGGGGAATTTCCTCCAGAGTATCAACAATATCAGTAACAATTTCCTGAATAATCGGAGAGATGGCCTCCTGAATTTCGCTACCGGTCAGTTTAATTGACTTGGGAAGTCCGGTTTCAAGATCGCGCCCGCGAACAACAGTGAAGCCTATCTGCTTATTGGCAGGCAGATCTTTGGCGGGGAGAATCGATCCAATCCCCATTTTTACATTCTCCGCTGTCGGTTGACCCAAAAGAAGCGAATATTTGAGTCTGACGTAGTTAATTATTGCTTCATCCATTTCGTCTCCCGCAACGCGAATCGAGCGTCCCATTACTATTCCACCTAAAGAAATTACGGCAATTTCGCTTGTGCCTCCGCCAATATCCACAATGAAAACACCTTCCGGTCCTTCTATCGGAAGATTTGCGCCGATTGCGGCCGCCATTGGTTCTTCGATTAAATAAACCTCCCTGGCGCCGGCGTCAATTGCCGCATCAGCCACAGCACGGCGTTCCACTTCGGTGACACCCGAGGGAATTCCGATTACTACGCGGGGTCTTGGAATTTTGGGCATAGCGGTTCCCGATTCGTGAACTTTATTTATATAATGTTTAAGCATTGCGGCGGTGGCATCAAAATCTGCAATAACCCCGTCCCGAAGCGGACGAATGGCCTCAATCGTTGCCGGAGCGCGTCCATACATCTTCTTTGCCGATGCTCCGATTGCCAAAATCTCCTTTGATTTTTTATGTCTTGCAACGGCGGATGGTTCCCGAATTACAATTCCTTTTCCTCGAACAAAAACCAATGTATTCGCGGTCCCCAAATCAATTCCAATATCATGAGAGAAAAGTCCTAAGAAACTATTTATTGGATTCCTAAATTTAGGGAAATTCATATGCACCGCAGTTTAACGTAAATAAACAAATAATCAAATATCAAATAAGCAAATAAATATTCAAATTATTTAATTATTAAATCATTCAAGTATTTACCAAATTCAGAATTTGGCCAAGCTACGCTTATTTGTAGATTTGTGTATTTGTAGATTTGCAGATTAAAGATAAAATGTACAAATGGACAGACTGGGGAAAGTTGTATTTTATTTGTTTGCAATATTATTTTTCTTCGTCCCTCTGATTCTGTGGCCTTTCACTTCTGAGGTTTTTGAATTTAACAAAATGGTTTTGGTTTACACTTTAACAACTTTAATTGTCGCTACCTGGTTAGTAAGGTCCGTCCTTGTCCAAAAATTTATATTCCGTCGCACAATGCTCGACATCCCACTTTTGATTTTTATCGGATCACAACTTATTTCAACAGTGTTTTCTATTGACCCATTAACTTCCTGGTTCGGTTATTACTCAAGATTTAACGGAGGGTTTTTATCTACCCTTAGCTATTCCTTTCTTTACTGGGCATTTGTATCGAATTTAGATAGAAAGTCAGCACTACGTACTTTATACATTGTACTAAGTTCTGCCGTAATCGTTTCGATCTACGGCATATTGGAACACTTTGGAATCGATAAAAATATCTGGGTTCAGGACGTCCAAAATCGAGTCTTCTCTACTCTGGGACAACCAAATTGGCTTGCAGCATTCTTAGTAGCTCTTATGCCAATCGCATGGAGCTGTTCAATTTCTAATCAATTCCCAAACTCCAAATCCAAAAATATCAAATCAGTATTCTGGTTTTTAGTTTCAATGGTTTTGTTTATCACCCTTCTTTTTACCAAATCCAGATCGGGACTTTTGGGATTTATTACAGCGGATTTGATTTTCTGGGGCTACGTTTTATCCCCCTTCACGAATACCCCGGGCGTAAACCCGTGGGTAAGCGAAGATGTTTCGCTTCGGAGGGATTCCGCTCCCGACGAAGCTTGGGAGAAGATACCCCGACCGTTAGGTTGGGGAGCTTCATTTAAATACAAAAAACGATTTCTTTTACAAACCATCATCCTTAATTCATTGTTCATAATTTTTGTTCTTGTCGTTGGCTCACCAATCACCAATCACCAGTCACCAGTCACCTCACAAGGTCCTGCTCTTGAAACCGGAGGAACGGAATCCGGCACCATAAGAAAAATTGTCTGGAAAGGAGCATTGCAGGTTTGGCTTCATTATCCGATTATTGGCTCAGGTGTAGAAACTTTTGCCTATTCCTACTATAAATATCGCCCCGTCGAACACAATTTAGTTTCAGAGTGGGACTTTATTTACAACAAAGCACACAACGAGTTTCTTAATACAGCTGCCAATAGTGGTACTGTCGGTCTACTAAGCTACCTGTTCTTAATTGGCGCTTCTTTTTATTTATTTATTAAGAAACTCGAATTACCAATTACCAATTACCAATTTACAATTATTGCACTATTATCCGGCTACGCCGGTCTATCAGTAACCAACTTCTTTGGTTTTTCGGTAGTTCCTACCCAATTACAGTTCTTTTTATTCCCGGCAATTGCTGTTGCTTTAGGGCAAGAAGGTGAAAGAGTGAAAGAGTGCAAGCCATCCAAAGTTTCAACTGCACAAAAATTAATGTTGTTTATACTTTTACCTTTTACTCTTTACCTTTTACTTTTAATTTCCAGATACTGGTATGCTGATACGTTATATACAAAAGGTAAAGCCTTCAATGGGGTTCAAAAACCCGACTCCGCTTTGGAATATCTAATTAAGGCTGTATCTCTTGAACCGACCCAGGCACTATATCATAACGAGCTCGCGAGTTCTTATACTTCCTACGCGTCGGCATATTACGGGCAGGGAGATGTCAATAAAACCAAGGAGTTTGCCGATCTTGCCATCGGAGAATCCGACAAAGCAATTGCCCTCTCCCCTGCCAATATAAACCTAAAAAGATCCAGGTTCGGCGTTTTTGTCATGCTTTCGATGACAGATCCCAATTATTTAATCCGTGCCAGAGATACCCTAATTGATATCATAAATTACGCACCCTCTGACGCCAAACTTCGCTATAACCTGGGCATTGTCTATGCACGCACGGGTCAGGGCGATCTCGCTCTTCAAACCCTACAAAAAGCTATCGATTTAAAAACTAACTATAAAGAGGCCAGACTCGCCTATGCCATTCTCCTTATCGACAAAAAAAGGAATATGGAGGCAAAAACCCAGCTTGAATATATTTTGAATAATATCGATCCCAACGATGTCCTAACCAAACAAACTTTGGAAAGCCTCAAATAATCGGTTATAATTGGGTATGATCAGGAAAATTCTACAGTCGGGAGACCCGATTTTACGGGCTAAAAGTAAATCCGTAAAAACAGTTGATAAGAAGATTCTCGGCATTATTAAAGACTTAAAGGATACTCTTGCCGTTCAAAAAGTACCTGAAGGAGTGGGTCTTGCTGCGCCTCAAATAGGCAAAAACCTGCAAATATTTTGGGCCGACTTCAAAGATTTCAAAAGACTCGTTATAAACCCGGAAATACTAGAAATCAAAAGATCAAAACTCCATTCCCTCCCTCCAGTTACGACCAAGGCTTCGCGGAGCAAGAAAGAGATACTCGAAGGGTGTTTGTCACTACCCTACTACTACGGTCCGCTAAAAAGGCCGGATAAAATTACTGTCAAATATCTGAATGAAAAAGGAAAGAAAATTACCGAGGTTTTTGAAGGTTTTAACGCCCAAATAATCATGCATGAAATTGACCATCTTAACGGAGTTCTTTTCGTTGATCATTTGTTAAAAGAGAAAAAACCTTTGTACAAAGTTGAGGGTGACGAATGGGAGGAAGTTGAGCTCGTTTAGAACGAGCGAAATCCCGAGCGAAGTCGAGGGATGGAATTATTAATATGAAGATAGTTTTTTTTGGCACACCAGATTATGTCTTACCGATACTTACCACTATCCACAAAAAATATGTTACCGGTCCCGGCAAATCCCCGATTGTGGCTGTTGTTACTCAAAGTCCAAAACCAACCGGTCGGAAGCAAATCCTAAATTATTCACCTGTTGATAAATGGGCCCACGAGCATAAAATTCCGATTTATTATAAATCCAATGACATTATTAAGGAGAATCTTGATGCCGACCTTGGTGTTTGTGCATCTTTTGGGGAAATAATTCCCGAGTTGGTTATTAATTATTTTAAATTCGGTATTCTGAATATTCATCCCTCTCTTCTACCAAAATACCGCGGAGTTTCCCCTGTTCCGGAAGCTTTGAAAAACGGAGATACCAAAACCGGAATAACAATAATAAAAATGGATGAAAAAATGGACCACGGTCCGATTGTTGTTCAATCAAAAGAAGAGGTGTTTCCCGATGATACAGGCGAAAGCTTGAGAACGAGACTGTTTCAAAAATCCGTTGATATTTTAATTGAAACCATAGAGCCATATCTAAAGGGGAAGATTAAGCTCAAGGAGCAGAACCATAATGAAGCAATTTTTACAAAGATTCTTACAAAACAAGATGGTTTTCTCGAGCTGACAGGGTGCGACCCTGTCAGCACAGAAAGATTCATTCGAGCGATGCAGCCATGGCCTGGAGCTTGGACTTTGATAGACGGCAAGAGATTAAAAATCTTACAGGCGCACCTGGAAAATGAAAAATTGGTTTTAGATGAAGTTCAACTGGAGGGCAAGAACCCCGTTACCTATCAACAATTTAAGGAAGGTTACCCGAGCGAAGCGACCGTAGTCGACTGATGCTTTGTTATCTTTCCATCCTTCATAAATCTCTTAATACAATTTGTGCAAAGTTTCATCTGAGTATTTTTACCACTAATCAAAACTGCAATCTTTTGTAAATTCGGCTTAAAGGTGCGCGCGGTCTTTTGAGCTCTTTTTTTCCAGCGTTTTCCGGCAACACCCCTGTGATGAGTGCTGCTTCGACCATAAACCGTTGTTTTTCCACAATTATCGCAAATGTAGGCCATGGAGTGGATTATACTATATAGTCATATTAAATCAAAGTATTGCCTAATCCTTTGATTGGCAAGCGTAGAATTTCTATATATCAAACTTAGAAATGTGTCTGCATTTTGTTTGATATATAATTAGTCTCAATCACAATGGAAATATTACTAATCTTACTTGGAATTGCGGGACTGGCATACTCAATAATCATTCACGAAGTGTCCCACGGTTGGGTGGCTGACCGTCTGGGAGACCCTACTCCAAGACTCTCAGGAAGATTGACTCTTAATCCTATTCCGCATGTCGATTTACTGGGAACAATAATCGTTCCTTTGATTATGTTTCTTTCCCCCCTCCACATTATCTTCGGCTGGGCGAAACCCGTTCCAATCGACCCATACAACCTCAAGGAACCAAAAAGAGATATCCTCTTAATCTCTCTGGCCGGTCCTCTTTCGAATGTAATTTTGGCAGTAATTCTGGCTATTTTTTATTCGATCATTTCAACGGGCGGAAATTTGGGACTTACGAGTCAACTACTGGGCGAGCTTTTAAAAACAATGGTCGGACTTAATGTTGCCCTTGCGGTATTTAATCTCATCCCAGTTCACCCCCTGGATGGAGGCAAAATACTTGTTGGTCTTTTGCCCTACAAAGAGGCAAGAGATTTTGATATCTTTATGAACAGATACAGAATGATTCTTCTCGTCTTTTTGATTTTTCCAATTTTTGGAGGAATGTCTATAGTTTCTCAATTATTGTATCCAATAATTAGCTTCATTTTGAACCTTCTCATTCCCGGCTTTCCAAGATATTGAAATTTTTCACAATTGACTTTCATGCTATACTGAATAGACCCTGTTTAAAGGGGATCGGTTAGTTCTTTCTGACTATTTTATACAATTCGGGAAGGCGGAGTTCCCTCGGAGCTTTATGCGAAGTGGGACAGCCTACCCACCTGGAATTCTCCAGGAAGAAGGCCGAGCTCCTGAGAATGGGGTCACGCGTTTAACGTGGTTTTACTTGGAGAACTCATACCCAATCTTCTCAAAATATTTTTCTAGTTGCTTGGCAAGCTCTTTTCTCCCGCCACCACTTTTTAGATACTTTTCCCTACGAAGAGTATCCCTTCTTAAAATGTAGGCTTCATAGTAAATCAGTTTTAATGGCCTCCGATTTTTAGTGGATCTAACGCGTCCTGTATTGTGTTTAAGAATTCTTTTCTTTAGATCGGGAGTTGAGCCAATGTATAAGTGTTTATCTTTTTCGCTATATAGAACATAGACGTAATACATGAAAACTTGTTGACGGATTAGCGGCGCGCCCACCTCCGCGTTCAACACGGTGCTGGGAGCAGGATTTGAACCTACGTAGCCCTTCCGGGCATTTGATTTACAGTCAAATGCGATTGACCACTCCGCCATCCCAGCTTCTATTTAAAAGGCTAGTAGCAATTATATCAATATCTGAAATAATTTGCCTTAGCAGCTTCTGATCGTAATATCTAATATGAATAAGTCCTAAAGGCATTTTACCTATTTTCTCAATTTTAAAGTCTTTCCTTATATATGGTTTTGAGAATTGAGTTGGTGGTATTTTTAGCTGCAAAGACCAATACTTAATTAATTCTTCAGAGTTTTGATTGGCAAAACAGTAGATATAGACCCTCAGTCTACTTTCATCTACCACATATATTTCTCTTAGCATCTTTAGAAAAATCAAAAGCATTCGTTCGTTACAATTGGCAAAATCTACCGCAGCCTTATTTGCCTTAGATCCTTCTGCCCAATATAGGCAAAGACCGCTCAAAAGTAGCTTCTGATCATTTTTCTGCAGATGCTCTTTTTTATGGAAAGAGAGTTCTTTTCTTTCAAATTGCAGTTTTTGAGTTTCATAAGGCTTTCGTCTTAATATTTTATTTCGTCTCATAAAACTTATAACCCTCCAAACAGAAATGTTGTATTTATGCGCTATTTCATTAGCGCTCAACCCTATTTTGTTATATAGTCTCGAGACAATCCTGTTATCAAGCATGATAGATCTATGATATATCGCGGCTGATTTAGAATCAATATCAAATATCAGGTCGATTTGATATAATCCCCTTATGCCGGGGTAGCTCAACGGTTGAGCAATGCTTTTGTAAAGCAAAGGTTGAAGGTTCGAATCCTTTCCTCGGCTCATTAGAAATACTCGCCTGGGTAGCTCAGTGGTAAGCAAAGCTTGGCCAGTTAAAGCCCTGGTAAGCAAAGCTTGGCCACTGCGCAATCCATGCTCATTTCATTCGCCTGGGTAGCTCAGTGGTAGAGCACGTACTTGGTAAGTACGGGGTCGTGAGTTCAATCCTCACCTCAGGCTCAGTATGGTTAATTGGTTAATTGGTCACTTGGTAGGCTTAGACAGAGAACAATAGAAATGGACTTCAATTTCGAAAAATTAAACGTTTACCAACAGTCTCTTGAATTTGCTAACAGGGTCTTCGTTCATTCAACCAATTGGCCCACAAAATACCAATTTAGTCTTGCTGATCAAATTAGAAGAGCTTCGTTGTCAATACCGCTTAATATTGCCGAAGGAAGCGGTAAATCAAAAATAGAGTTTAAAAGGTTTCTGAGTATATCCCGAGGATCTTGTTATGAATGTATTCCCCTGATCGAAATTTCATACAAACAGCAACTTATCTCTTTAAAAGATAAAGAAATCTGGTATAATCAGCTCTTGAGCTTGTCTAAAATGCTTAGTTCGCTTCGGAGTTCCTTGTCTAAGTAACTAAGTAACCAAGTATCTAATTAACTAATATGGCAAAAAAAGGAGCCCGCGAATTGGTATCTTTAATTTGTTCCGTCTGCAAAAACCAAAATTACATCACAGACAGGAATAAGGTTAATATGGACACAAAAGGGAAAGGTAAACTCCAGATCAAGAAATACTGCAAGAAATGCAGAAAAACACAGCTTCATAAAGAATCTTCTAAATTAAAATAGAAGAACTTACGAGGGAAGAGAATAATTGTTGAAAAAACAGAATCTGCGCAGTTGCAGTAATACTTTTCTGTTTTAACTAACAACTCATCTCCTCCCCCAGATCGCACTTCAAAAATTACTCACATCCTCGCCGTAAGGTGGTATGTCTACCGCCACAGGAGGTCATTACGGGCAGGGGGCCTGAAATATTATTCTGGACCTTGACCAAAACAACTTTCTTATTGCGAACCTGCCATTGGTATTTTCCGTCATTTCGATCTTCAAAATTCCCAATCTTGGCGTAATTCGGGTCTTTAGGATCCGCGCCGTAATCAATTGAAAAACCACGCTTTGTCATTTTTCACCTCTTTTGATTCGAAATGTGCGACCTAATTAGTATTATGGGTCTTTTTTTTAAAAATTGCAAGGAATGAAGTATAATTACCATATAAGCCTGTGATGAAATGGTATCATGGCGGTCTCCAAAACCGCTCTTTCAGGTTCGAATCCTGACAGGCTTGCAAAATGTTCGACCGTGTCCTTCTGAAACCTTGGATAAGGAGGATTCTCTATCGAATCTATCAAATTGAAATGCTATCTCAAGCGCGTAAAAAGTTGCTGGGCAAAAAATATGACTGAAAAAACAAAACTCGTATCACTCGAGAAAATTCTTGCCACATCTGTCGGCGGACCTTGTGCCTTTCCTGAAAACGTGGCAATTCCGATTAATTCAAGTCAAATAAAATTGGAGAAAAATGGGATTAATGGCGATAACTATGATGATTTAAGATTCGAACAAGAAATAAAAAGAATGCTTAAGGACGGAGAACTCGAAAAAATGACAGAAGAAGAACTTGGAAACCTCCTTGCCGCTCTGCAAAATCAATCAGGATCCTAAAACACTCGTGATCCGTAAATATTCAGCTTTACTTATTGGTTTTCCATCAGCCATATATATACCATCTTCAATTGTTAAAGCAGGTTGATTGACTTCATCGGACACTAATTTATTTTCACCACCCCGTGAATGTAATCCCCTGATGTGTTTAATGTTTATAATACTATTAGGCAATGCAGATTTAGCTGCTTCTGCAGATAAATTCGTCTGTTTTGGAATTGGATCAATATTAAGTGACATATCACTGAATATATATATGTATAAGGAATTATACAAGACCCGTTCTGCGAAGATCTAAACTGAAGCCACCTGTTTTTCTAATCTTTTCACTCTTTTATCTAAATTATCAAACTCCCCAACTGTGGGAGCGTCATCCTCAAGGTTGGCGATCTGCAAACCCAACTTGTCAATTCTTCCTGTTAATCTTCCTTCTGTTTTTTTCGCTTCTTCCTTAACTTCCTTTATATCTTTTCTTATTAAGGTTTGGCCATCCAATATGGCCTGAAGGATTTTGGTATCTTTTGCCATATCTTCATTATTACATTCACCAACCTAAAGTCAATCAGTGAAAGAGGCCCCCTACACGGTAGACAGATATCTCACACCATTATAATTTATCTTCTGAGGTGCTTCCAAATTATTCTAATGACTAATAGTGCCGGAATTGCCAAAAAAGCCCCGGCAACACCAAAAAAGGCGGTTCCCAGAAAAACTACTAAAATTAGTACTACCGGATTAATCTTGTTAGTTTTTC